>CALGAJ010000065.1 GCA_937951975.1 uncultured Desulfotignum sp. | reverse complement strand
GGGCATCTTCATGGGTCATGTGGGCGGTGTTGAGCCGGACCACGTTCATCCCGGCCCGATACAGTCTTTCAATAAATTCCGCCGAACAGTTCATACTGGAAATGGTGGCAATAATTTTGGTCTTACGCGGCATGATGCGGGCCTCCTTTTTTGCAGAATATCATCACAAACTGTTCAATGCCGGCCTGGGCACTGATGGATGACGATTTCAGGGCATAATCCAGATCTCCCAGAGAAATCAGCGCGTTTTTCAGCTCATTTAAGGAGAACCGGGCGGATTTTTCAACGGTCTGGAACACCGGGTACGGGCTGTTGGGATTGGGCGCGATCACCAGGTCTTTGACAGATCTTTTTGCCTGATCATGGGCGATGATAGCCGGCATGATCTGCTGTTTGAATGCATTGAAATTCATCCGGTCCGTCCGGATATCCGGGTGGTTCCTGGAAAAATCCAGCATAAACGCCTTGACCAGGAGCATGCGGCGCACCAGGTTTTCAAAGGCTTTAAGAATCTGCAATTCATGAAACCCGTCTTTGAGCAATGACGACAGATACATCAGGGCATCACCCGTGTTTTTTTCCATGAGCGCATTGGTGAGGCTGAAAATCGGGTCTTTTTTGTCCCGAAGAACAACCGCTTCCACATCGGTCCGGGTAATGGCCGGACGGTTCCCGGTATAAGCCGCCAGTTTTTCAAGATTCCGGGCGAACAGGGCCGGATTGAATCCGGTGCGGTCCGCAACCTCGGAAAATGCCGCCGGATCCATGGTTTTACCGTTTTGCCGTAAAATCTGTCCGGCCATGTTCTGAAGCACCTGGCGCTGATCATCCATATCCGCTTTTCTGGCTCCCTGGGGCACGGTGCAGTCAATGATCAGCCCGGTTTTTTCCAGGGTTTTGACGATTTTCCTGCGCCGGTCCAAAGATGCCGTGGTCATCACCAGAAAATGCCCCTCAGGAATGCCATTTTCAACCACGTCAGACAACCGCTTCAGGTCGTTTTCCGAATAAGACACCTCCCCTGCCCCGGTTTTGGCCGCAAACATCGGGGCCTGGCGGACCAGCACCATTTTTTTCTCCCCGAAAAAAGAAAACGTGGTGATCTGCTCGATCACATCTCCCATGATCGTGGTACGGCCATCCAGGGTTTCCAGGTGAAACCCGCGGGTGTTGTCCGGATTCAGGCGGGCTTTGATCCGGTCCACGGCTTTTTGCACCAGATAGGTTTCCCCGGCACACAGGACAAATCCGGGCACGGGTTTGCCGGCATCAGCCAGCCATTGGTCCAGACCGGGATGTTTAACGGTCGCCACGAGAAGACAGGGCCAGTGTCACCATTGCCGCCAGGGCAATGACAATGGCCAGTATCCCGATTCCCTGGGATACGGATAAAAATTCAAAGTAAACATCGCCCCTGAAATCCCCCCGGAAAAATTCAATGATAAACCGGAACACGGAATATAAAATAATATAACTTAAAAAAATCATCCCATGAAACCGCTTGCGGCGCTGGAGAAATATCAGGATGAAAAACAGAATCAGATTGGCCGCCACCATGTAGATCTGGGTGGGATGCAGGGGCACATGCAGCGGTGCCAGACTCTCCGGATGGGAAAACTGCACGGCAATGGGCAGATCACACTGCCGGCCGTAGCAGCATCCGGCAAAAAAACACCCCAGCCGGCCGATGCCGTGTCCCAGTGCCACGCCCGGTGCAATGGTGTCTGCGGTCTTGAAAAACGGCAGGTTCTTGATCCGGAGGGTCACAATGGAGGCAGCCACGGCCCCGATGAACCCGCCGAAAAACACCAGGCCCCCGTTCCACAGCTTGAATATATCCAGCGGACTGGTTTTAAAATCGTCAAAATTGATGATGACATACAGCAGCCGGGCCCCCACAATGCCGGATATCAGGATCACAAAAAACAGATCGGATATGTCATCTGCCTTGAGATCATAAAACCGGGCATTGCGTTTGGAAAACCAGACCGCGGCCAGAAACCCCATGGCCAGAAAAAACCCGTATGTATACAGCGTAAAGCTGCCGAAATGGACCAGAATCGGATGCATATTACATCTCCGGCATTTTTTTAAATATCACATGATAGATCAGGATCACCATGCCGATACTGATGGCGGAATCCGCCACATTGAACGCGGGCCAGTGGGCCGTGCCCACATAAAAATCCAGAAAATCCACCACATACCCGTACCGGAACCGGTCAATGAGATTGCCGACGGCCCCGCCGAAAATCAGGGCCAAACCCCAGGACAGAAACACATGGGTTTTTGCCGCCTGGCTGTAGAACCAGCAGACAAACCCGGCCACACACGACGATAATACCAGAAAAACCAGGTTGCGCACCAGCTGGGACTGGGTGGCAAAAAAACCGAACGCCCCGCCCGGGTTCAGCACATGGGTAATATTGAAAAAATGGTCAATCACCCTGATGGATTCATATAACGCCAAATGGACTATGATCAGTTTTTTGGTGATCTGATCCACCAGGACCACCACCCCGCTCACCAAAGTCAGACGTATGAGTTCTCTTTTTCCCACAGCGTCCTTTTTTTACAGAATCTGGTTCAAGGCCGAGGCACACCGGTCACAGGCCTCGGGATACTGGTCATCCTGCCCGATGGTCCGGCTGAACCGCCAGCAGCGTTCACATTTTTCTCCGGCGGCTTTTTTCACGGCAATTTCCAGTCCGGCAATCTCCCTGCTCTGAAATGCCTCAGAATCCAGCGTGTCTTTCAGGACTGCGGAAGACACGATAAAGATATCAGCCAGCGGCATATCCAGATTCTGAACAAACCCTTTGAGTTCCGTTTCCGGCAGTCTGATCTCCACGGCCGCATCCAGGGGATGACCGATGAGTTTGTCTTTCCGGGCCGCTTCCAGGGCTTTGGTCACCTCGGACCGCAAAGACAGAATCCAGGTCCATTTGCCGGCCAGATCTCTGTTCTCCCATTGCGGATCCGCCACAGCCATGGATGCCATATGCACGCTTTCTTTTTTCTCTTTGCCCGGCGGCATGTGGGCATAGATCTCTTCCGCGGTAAACGGCAGCAGCGGGGCCATGATTTTGACCAGGGTGTCCAGGATCACGGCCATGACCGTCTGGGCATCCCGCCGCTCCGGGCTTGCCGGCGGTGAGGTATACAGCCGGTCCTTGATGATATCCAGGTAGAACGCGGACAGATCCACCACGCAGAAATTATGCAGCGCATGATAAATGGTATGAAATTCATAAGTGTCATAGGCGGTCACGGCTTTTTTCGTCACCTGGTGCAGCCGGTGCAGGATAAACCGGTCCAGTTCCCCCATGTCCGCAACCGGCCTGGCATCGGCCGTGACATCAAAATCCGAGAAATTGCCCAGCATGAACCGGCAGGTGTTGCGGATCCGGCGGTAGGCATCAGACAGCTGCCTGATGATGTTGTTGGAAATGCTCACATCCCCCCGGTAATCGGCGGACGCGGCCCACAATCTGAGCACATCGGCCCCGTACTGCTTGATCACCGATTCCGGTGCCACCACATTGCCCACGGATTTGGACATTTTATGGCCTTTTTCATCCACCACAAACCCATGGGTGAGCACGGTCTTGTAAGGCGCTTTGCCGGTGCGGCCCACGGCCGTCAGCAATGAGGAATGAAACCATCCTCTGTGCTGGTCCGAGCCTTCCAGGTACATGTCGGCCGGCCGCTGAAGACCCGGAAATTCCGTGAGCACGGCCGCATGGCTGATCCCGGAGTCAAACCATACATCCAGAATATTGTGATCCTTGGTAAAATGCGTGCTCCCGCATTTGGCGCACACCGCATTGTCGGGCATAAGATCCGCCGCCTCTTTTTCAAACCAGATGTCGGATGAATGCTCGGAAAAAAGGGCATGGATCTTATCCACAGATTCCCGGGTCACATAGATCTCCTTGCACTCGCTGCAATGAAACACCGGGATGGGCACCCCCCAGGACCGCTGCCGGGACAGGCACCAGTCCGGCCGGTTCTCGATCATGGCATAGATGCGCTCTTTTCCCCAGGACGGCACCCACTGCACATGGTTGATCTGCTCCAGGGTTTTTTCCCGCAGTCCCAGCTTGTCCATGGAAATGAACCACTGGGGTGTGGCCCGGTAGATCACCGGGTTTTTGCACCGCCAGCAGTGCGGGTAGGAATGGGACAGGTTGTCGTTTTTCAGCAACGCCCCTTTTTCTTCCAGCACCTCATTGATGTGCGCATTGGCCTTGAAAATGAACTCTCCACCGAACAGCGGCACCTCAGATGAAAAAACGCCATTGTCTTCCACCGGGGAATAGCAGTCCAGTCCGTATTTTTTGCCCACCACATGATCATCCGCCCCGTGGCCCGGTGCGGTGTGCACACACCCGGTCCCGGCCTCCAGGGTGACATGGTCCCCTAGAATGACCAGGGAATCGGTTCCATAAATGGGGTGCACGCACATCTTTTTTTCCAGATCCAGGGCATTGAGTTCCGCCACCACCTGAAAGTCTTCCAGTCCCAGGGTCTGCATCACTTTTTCCACCAGTTCCTTTGCCACGATCAATATCCCGTGATCGGTTGTTTTCACGGCGGCATATACAAACTGGGGATGAATACAGACGCCTAAATTGGCGGGAATGGTCCAGGGCGTGGTGGTCCAGATCACCATGGACACCGGTGTATCCCCGATATCCGGGATCAGGTCCGACAGATCGTCTTTTAAGGCAAATTTCACATAAATGGAGGGCGAGGTGTGATCATGGTACTCGATCTCCGCTTCCGCCAGGGCGGTCTGGCACGAGCAGCACCAGTAAATGGGTTTTTTGCCCAGAAACATGTCCCCTGCCAGGGCAAACTCACCGCACTCTTTGGCGATCCTGGCCTCATAGGCTGAATTCATGGTCAGATACGGATTCTCCCACTGCCCGGCCACGCCGAACCGCTTGAATTCGTCTCTCTGGATATCCACAAATTTGGCCGCATATTTCCGGCACGCCTGCCGGACCTGGACCGGAGTCATCTGTTTTTTCTTCGACCCCAGCTGCTTGTCCACATTGTGCTCGATGGGCAGCCCGTGGCAGTCCCATCCGGGCACATACGGCGCATTAAACCCGGCCATCTGCCGGGATCTCACAATGATGTCCTTTAAAATCTTGTTGATGGCATGGCCCATGTGAAGATGGCCGTTGGCATACGGAGGGCCGTCATGGAGTATGAACAAAGGCCGGTCCTTGGCCTGTTCCCGCAGTTTGTCATAGATCTTTTTTTCATCCCATTGTTTGAGCTGTTCCGGTTCTCTCTGGGGCAGGTTGGCCTTCATGGCAAACTTTGTTGAAGGCAGGTTGAGCGTTTTTTTATAATCCATTCGTCCTCCGAATCTGGTCGTCAGTCATCCATATATCAAACTGACATATTTAGTGCTAAACGCCTGAAAAGTCAAGAAACATATCAAAACGCCCCTTGACCTGAAGGACCCGTCCGGATAAAATTTCATTCCTAATCCCCATCCGGCCGCAGATGCTTGTTCGCTTCCATATCAAACCACATGGCAAACAAGATGAACTGGGCCGAGGCGATAAAGGATGAAAACGCGGCAAATGCGTTGATGTCAGGGATATTGCCGCTGGCCGCCCAGATGTAGAACACCCGCGCAAACAAAAGAAACGACACCCCGCCCAGCAATAACCCCAGGCCATAGAAAAATACCAGGGGATGGAAATCCCGGATAATGTATTTTTCCTTGAGCCGCCAGAAAAACCGCTTCACCAGCAGCCATCCCAACGTGAAGATCACTTTTTTGATCTTGATGCCCGACACTTCTCCCACATGATACACCGGGTCCACCGGCACATCCTTGACCCGGAAATCATGCACATTCAACAAGATCAGCTGGTCATTGGGCTGGCCGTATCGTTTGTACATCTGCTGCCAGTTCACTGTTTCCAAGGCTTTTTTGCTGATGGCCACATACCCGGACTGAAAATCCGACAAATGCCAGTACCCGGAAACAATCTTGGTGAGCAAAGACAGAAACGCGGTGCCCAGAAACCTTAGTTTGGGCATCACCTCATAGGCTTTGCCGGAAAAAAACCGGTTCCCTTTGGCAAAATCCGCCGCCCCCGTTGCCACGGGATCGACCAGGGAACTCAAATCATCCGGATTCATCTGCCCGTCCCCGTCCATGCGCACCACCACATCAAAATTCCGTTCCGCAGCCCAGGCATACCCGGTGATCACGGCCCCGCCGCACCCCTGGTTCTGTTCATGCTCGACCAGAAACAGGTCCGCCCTGCCCTGCCGGCATTCCTCCACCACCCGGACCGTGTCATCGGTACTGGCATCATCCACCACCACGATTGCATCCACAAAACCCGGCATGGTTTTGATCACCCCGGCGATCTGGGTTCCTTCATTGTGGGCCGGCACCACCACGCAGATTTTTTTGTCTTTGTACACAAATCCTCTCTTTGATGAGGGTTTTTGCCACCCATTGATCCGGTTTCACGGCAATATACAACCCGGGGGTCCAAATGGTCAAGTTTCCGGCATAGAAATTCAAGATTTATTCATTGACAATCCATCCACCACCTGTTATGAGCAATAATATTGAACATAACAGGTGATAAAAGCAGATGAACAACACCCTTTTTTCCGGCATCATTCAGTCAAAACTGAAAATCAAGCTGCTGCTGCGCTTTTTCACCAACCCGGATTCCCGGGCCTATCTGCGCCAGCTTGCCGGCGAATTTGATGTATCCTCAAACGCGGTGCGGTCCGAACTGACCCACCTGTCCGGCAGCGACCTGATCATATCGGAAAAACAGGGCCGAAAAATATGGTACAAAGCCAACACAAAACACCCGCTGTTTCCGGAACTGGGCTCCATAGCCAGAAAAGTGCTGGGCGTGGACCAGGTCATCGACAGCATCATCACCCGGCTGGGCCATCTGGAACAGGCCTATCTGCTGGATGATTACGCTGCCGGCAAGGACACCGGCATCATCGACCTGCTTTTAGTGGGAGACATCGACAACTATCACCTGCACGACCTGACCCGGAAAACCGAGCGCTACATCAACCGCAAAATCCGGCACCTGGTCCTGACCCGGTCCGAATTTGACACCTTTGAAAAAGACCTGGCTGCCAGACCCCATCTGCTGATCTGGGAAAAGTAGCCGAAAAACCAACCCGACCACCAACCCACATCGATTACAAAGCCCTGCCCTTTGTAACCGACAGAGCGGAGCTATGCCCAACATCCCATGATCCAACTACAATCTCTCATACAGCAAGGTGAATCCGAACACCTTGAATTCAAAGCGTCTTTTGGCAAAGAAACCATCGCGGCCCTGTGTGCTTTTGCCAACACCCGGGGCGGGACGGTTCTGGTCGGAATAGATGACAAGGGAAAAATTTCAGGTGTTCAAGCTTCTCAAGAAAGCATCCAAAAAAGGCGTAAGCATGCAAGATATTCTATCCGGCAAGATGGCCTCCAACCCCAGGAACAAACAGATTGCATCCATATTTAAAGAAGCGGGAATAATTGAAAAATATGGTTCCGGAATCAAACGGGTAATGCAATCCATGACAGAATCAGGCGCCCTTCCACCTGTTTTTGAGATAATTGCCCAAAACTTTAAAGTCACATTGTTTCCAAGTGGCGGAGTAAACGATCTTTTAATTTATATTAAAAACAACCCGGGCAAAAAATCCAAGGAGATTAAAACCGCCCTGAATTTGCCGCAAAGAACATTGGAACGCTGGCTGAAAGAACTGCGTGAACAAAATAAAATCATATTTCAGGGCGCGCCCAAAACAGGGGGGTATTTCCCCTTGGATGATACCTGATCCAATACCAATCAATCAACCCAAATGACCCAACCCCCATCACCATCACCCATCTCGGTGCCGAAACCTGCGTCACCGGCTTCTGCCCATGCTCCGGGATGCCATGTCGTTTTCCAGCCGGCCCGACGTGTTCGATCTCCTGGTCCTGGAATCCACCTACGGGGACCGGAACCACGAGAACCGGGCCGACCAGCAAACCCTGTGCGACTGGGTGAAGTCCATGCCGGAACCGCCGGAATAAAACCTGTTTCAAAAAAATCATAATCATATTATGATTCAAATAAACAAAAAGGGATTCTTGCTCATGGAAACGACCATTGATTCAAAATTTACCAAAGATACAGAAGCCATCATAAGTCAATTTGGTTTTAAAGATCTAAAATCTTTCATAAAAAACCAGGCGTTGCTCATGCTTATGGCAAAAATCGACAAGTTTGAAGCTGAAAACAAACAATATGAAGCCAAATATCAGATATCATTCCATGATTTCAAAAAACAAATGGAAGACATGCGCGGCATGGAAGATTTCGCAAAAGAAGAAGACTATTTAGATTGGCGGTTTGCTGTCGAGGCCAGAGACAGGCTCAATAAGCAAAAGCTGGAACTGGAAAATGCTTGATCTCATCGCCAAGTATCAATATTATATCAAATCATTTCAGGTTCATTTATACGACCAGGAAGGGCCATTGTTTCGCTTTAAGGCGGAACTGCAACTATAAAGATAATTCAAAAATTTTCATCAAGGAATATGTTTTCAAGGATAATGAAAGAAAATACGCCTACAATTGGACAGATGCCTCTGGAAATCTGATCTGCCGGTGGGATAATGCCTCTCATTGGCCCGATATTTCAACTTTTCCGCACCACAAACATATTGACAATGGTGTTCAAGAATCAACAGAAACGTCTTTTTCTGATGTATTGGAATCGGTTATTCAAAAAAGATTTAAATCGTGATCCCAAAAACCATCACCATCACCCATCTCGGCGCCGAAACCTGCGTCACCGGCTCCTGCCACCTGGTCCGGTTCCAGCCGGACCACGGCGGCGGCAGCATCAATATCCTGGTGGACTGCGGCATTGCCCAGGGCCATGACCCGCAGATGCCCTTCGACCAATTCCCGGTGCCGCCGGCAGACATCGACTTTCTGTTTCTCACCCATGCCCACATCGATCACATCGGCCGGGTCCCGGACCTGATCGATGCCGGGTTCTGCGGTGAGATCATCTGCACCCACGGCACCAGGGCCCTGCTTCTGCCCATGCTCCGGGATGCCATGTCGTTTTCCAGCCGGACCGATCCCCAGATCCGGGCCATGGAAAAACAGATCGACGACCTGTCCTGGGGATTTGAACTCTACGACCCCTTCACCCTGAGACACAACATCACCTTTACCCTGAAAAACGCCGGTCACATCCTGGGCTCCTGCTTTATCCAGTTTTCGTTTCCCAGCGCGGACAAACCCCCATACCGGGTCACGTTTTCCGGAGACCTGGGCTGCCGCCACACCCCCATTATCCCGGACCCGGACCCGCCCGACGCCTGCGATCTTCTGATCCTGGAATCCACCTATGGGGACCGGAACCACGAAAACCGGGCCGACCGCCTGGCCACCCTGAAAAAGACCCTGGACCATGCCCTGTCCGACAGCGGCATCGTGTACATCCCGGCATTCGCCCTGGGCCGGACCCAGGAACTGATCTATGAACTGGACCGCATCAACCCCGGGGTGCCGGTGTTCATCGACTCCCCGCTGGGCATCGAGATCACCCGGCTGTACCAGGACATGGACGACTGCTGGGACAGGGAAGCCAAAGCCCTGAAAGCCGCCGGAGACCACCCCATCCGGTTCAACCACCTGTATGCCGTGGAAAAGTTCCAGGACCACCGGCGCCTGCTGCACCTCACCGGCCCGGCCGTCATCATCGCCGGATCGGGCATGTGCACCGGCGGCCGCATTGTCAACCACCTGAAACACGGCCTGGATGACCCGAAAAACGACCTGTTCTTTGTGGGATTTCAGGCCAAAGGCACCCCGGGCCGTGACATCGTGGAAGGCCGTACCCCGGCCAAGGCCGCCATTCACGGCTTGTCCGGAT
>CALGAJ010000064.1 GCA_937951975.1 uncultured Desulfotignum sp. | reverse complement strand
CGAAGATCATCTTCCCCATGAACACCGCCACAAACGTGCCCACTGCCACCACCCACCAGGGAATGACCGCCGGCAGCATCATGCCGAACAAAAGCCCGATCAATGCTGAATCCAGATCCCCGATGGTAAACGGTTTTTTGGATATCGCATTGATGACCAGTTCCCAGATCATGGCAAATGATATTGACAGCGCCAGTACCCCGAAAGCGGGGGCTCCGAATTGCAGAATTCCGAAAATCGCTGCCGGCATCAGGGCAATGATGACATTGAGGTTTTTCTTGAACAGACTGTCTCCGTCATGCCAGAACGGGGCATGGGAAACGGTGAGTTTCGTGTTATTCATGGACAGTCTCCCTATTATACGTCGGTTCTCAGTTTTTGCAGTTCATGTCTTCCCAGCCGGATATACTGGGACAATGCAATGTGTGCGGTACAGACATAGGCACACAATCCGCAGTCGATACATGATTCCAGATCACATTTGTCGGCAGCGGTTTCATACTGGGCTGCCTGGAGAAACCGGACCAGCAGATTGACCGGGATGTCGGCCGGACAGACCTGGATGCATTTGCCGCAGTTGACACAGTTGTTGTCTGACAGCGGCGTGATGGTTTTACGGTCCTGGACCAGAATCGTGTCCATATCCGGTGTGACCGGGTGGTGGGGGGTGAAAGTGGCGAATCCCTGCATGGGTCCCCCGATGACAACACGGTCCAGTTCTTCGAGCTGAATACCCAGCTGACTGAAGATGCGGTCCAGCGGGGTGCCGATCACCGCTTCAAGCCTGTGGCAGGCCCCGGTTTTGTCAATCAGTGTGATACATTTTTCAAACACCGGGGCTTTGGTTTCAAACGCCCGGGCCAGGGATACCACCGCTTCGGCCCGGATAAAGCAGATGCCCATTTCTTCGGGTGTTTTTCCGGCCGGCAGGATTTTGTCCAGATGGTTTTTCATGATCATGGCGGGCAGGGTTTCCGGATAATTCAGCCGCGCCGGCAGCACGGTCATGCTGTCGAACCGGACACGGTCATGGAGCATTTCCGGCAGGACCAGATATATCTTGGGCACCTTTGTGATCTGTTTGAGGATCTGTACCCCTTTTTGCAGTGTTGCGGCGTGGGCGGTGCCCATATACTGGGAAGTGGTGGTCTGCAGATCCGTGTCCGACACCATGATGACCAGCGTGCTGACCGGTACCTCGGCCTGGGCAAGACGGGCGAACGGGGGGGCACCGGGCAGGTGATTCAGGTGCTGGGCCGCAAAAGACAACTCGTATTTCATTTCCGGATATTCGATCTGATCGGCTGCGTGTGTGTCTTTTTCTATGGCAATACGGGTTCTCAGGCCGCTGAAATTATCGGCAGTGAACGTATCAATGGATTTTATAGTGCCGGATACCGGTGAAACCGCATAATCGATACTGTCGCCGTACAGCTGAAGTTTCTGCCCTTTTTTGACGGGATCGCCTTTCTGGATCAGTGCGTTTCGGGAGCCGTCAATGGGTTCGGGCAGCAGCAGGGTCAAAAGACCGGGCACATCGATTTTTTGGGGCGCTTCAGGATTGGGTTCCAACAGGTCACAGGTCAACCCGGGTTTGGACAGCGCAAAGAAAGATCGTTTAATCATGAGTTACGTCCTTGTTTCAAAAAGCGGTTGTCATGACTGACGCAAGACAAAGGCGGCAGAATAACGGATTTAAAGCACATGACAGGCATTGCAATCGACCGGTCCTGCGCCGTAGTCCGCATGGCATCCGATGCATGTCTCGTGAAGGCTATCCGTTCTTGACGGCATGTAATCGTCTCCGGTCTCCTCATGGCAGTCACTGCAATTGTAGGTCTCGTCATCATCAAGGTTGTGATGACAGTCCAGACAATCCAGATAATAACCCTCCGTGTGTGTCTGGTGGGTGAACAGGACTTTACCGGCATCGTTTTGGAACATGATGCGAACTGGATCCGCCGGTTCAGGAGGGGAAAAGGCAGCGTAACAGACGATCCCTGTGATCAGCAGAACAGCCATGATCAAGACCGCAAACTTCAGATGTGGTTGTGATGTCATATGTCAATCTTCCAGTCTAAGGGGTTAGCGTTTATGTGACAAACCCACAACTGGCAGCGTATATAGTATATTGCTGCTGGGTTGGCAAGAAAAAAAATTATTTTGAAGACGTGTTGCAGGAGGGCGCTGTCACTGTCTTTGTTTTGCGGATCAGCACGGGTTTGAATTCACTTTTTTGATTCATTGCCGCTGATTTTTTATGAAGAAAGAAAAAAGCGATGCCGAAAAAAGAAAAGCCCAGTACCATGGCGGCAAATGACGCATTGATCCGGAATACAGGGCCTAAGGCGTCACCGATCAATGCACCGGCAACCAGACAGAGGATCGGGACGATATATATGAGGAAGGTCAGCAGCAGCGCGGATTTTGTCTGCATGCCGATCAGAACGGAATCACCGGGTTCAACCCCTAATGTGTTGGGGACTTCTACCGTCATTTCTTTTCCCTGATGAATGGTGCCGCAACTGCTTTTGGCTGTGCAGGACTCACAGGCCGCAGCCCGGTTGGTTTTCACCAGTGCCACATCCGAATTGGCCTGGGTGACAATGCCCTGTTCAGTAATCATGGTGTATATCCTGTTGCCTGTGTTGATAATTTAATGGTGCATTATTACCCTTTCCGAAAACGCCTGTCAAATTTTTGTTTTTTTATCTTGACAACCAGAGGGTGATCTTATATAAACGTCGAGTCTTGATTCAAGACATGCTCCCCAGTAGCTCAGTTGGCAGAGCAATTGGCTGTTAACCAATGGGTCCGCGGTTCAAGTCCGTGCTGGGGAGCCAACAATATCAATGATATCCCGGTGAGGCAACTCATCGGGATTTTTTATTTCGCAAAATTTAATGTGGTTTTGAATGTGGTTTTCTATTTTTAAACCGCAAATCACACTACCTATACAGAGTCCTGAAATTCCTGTGTTGGCAATTTAATTCGGTCCCTGGCTTCCCAAGGTTCATGTCAAGTTTTCCCCGAAAACCTGGATGAAATGTCCAAGGCCCCCCATCGACCCCAGGGGGGAGGGGCAATAGAATTTAGACTGCTCCCTTTCTATTCACCCGAAAAAATTTAACAATTCGCTGAGGAGGGTGCCAAGAATTAGTACAAAATGTACCTTTTCTTGGAATTACACAGTAACGCTCTGCATAACCGGCCATTCCAAGTTGATGCGTTTGTTAAACATACTTTTTATTCCAATTCCTGCATTAAAGTCGATTTCCAGGATGTGTATCGATTATCCTTAATGGATTGAAAGAATTCCGTAATATCTTGAGGCGATAACTCAACTTTCGGGATTCAACCGAACAATGAAAAAAATGACATAACTATTTGA
>CALGAJ010000063.1 GCA_937951975.1 uncultured Desulfotignum sp. | reverse complement strand
GTATTTTTTCAAACATGGGTTTCTCCTTTTCAGGTTTTGCAGCCGGATAACCGCATGCTCATTGATTACAAATCAGGGTCCGCCAAAAAGGCGGTTATCATATTTGCAAGCGCTGTTTCATATGGAAAATCTATTAATCGCCTGGCCACCGTCTTTTATAAGTAAAGACAAACTTATAAAAGACATATAATATTTTATTAGCATAAACTAACTAAATTAAAATATTTCATATTTCTTTGGCATTGTCAAGCTATTTTCTCGACCGGAAAAATTCGTTCAGATCACTCTACGCCGGAAAGTTCACACCCCGGGCACGCGGCCCCGGGTATCATTCAGGAAAATCAAAGGATAATTGTTCCCTGCCACAGTTTCTGCAAAAACCGTTTCCAGGGGAAAATGGTGATATTGTCTTTTGTAACCCTTTCAATGGTGTCACAGCTGACCACGGCAAAATTTTCGATTGCGTTCTCTTCCTTCAATGCCCGGATACCTTTCAGGTGTTTATCCTGAACCATTGTTGTACTTTTTATCTCAATGGCCCATTGGGTGCCCAGGACCAGATCCACTTCAAATTGTGAAGTGGATCGCCAATAATACATGTTGACGTCTTTTCTAAAATAAGACAGAAATGCCCGCACCTCCAGGACGATAAAATGCTCAAACGCCTTGCCGAACAGCTCGGAACCGGCCATGATTTCCCCTCTTCCGGCCAGGGAATTGACCACACCGATATCAAAAAAATACAGTTTTGCCCGGGAAATGGATTTTCGTTTGCGTGTTTTCGTAAACCCCGGCAATTGAAAAGCGACCAGGGTATCTTCCAGGATCTGAATGTAGTTTTTGATGCTGTTGGCGGAAACGCCGCAATCGACGGCAATGGACTGATAGCTGATCTCTTCGCCGTTGCACAAGGCGACCAGGTCCAGGAATTCAGTGAAATGGGAAATCTTGCGGGTTAACGCCTCATTCTGGATCTCCTCCTTCAGATACAATCCCGTATAGGCCTTGAGCTCTTCTTGAAAATCGTCGCTGGGATAGACAGCAGGCAGACCACCCCGGTTCAGATAAGTGAGCAGTTCAAAGTCCGGAATCTCATGGGATGTCAGCGGAAACAATTCAGCCCACCAGGCCCTTCCTGCCAGCAGATTGGCACCCCCCCGCTTGAGCTTGCGGGCACTGCTGCCAGTGAGCAGAAACGTCAGTTTCCGTGTTTCGATCAGGCGGTGAACTTCATCCAATATCTCCGGAAGCTTTTGCACTTCATCGATCACCACGACGGGTTTCAGTTTTTGCTCTGCAAGGATGGATGGGTTTTTCAAGTATTCGCGATAGGTTTTGATCTCCAGAAGATCAATCAAAAACGCGTCTTCGAGGGTGTTCCGGATGAGGGTCGTTTTTCCGGTCCCCCTGGGGCCGAACAAAAAAAACGACTTTCTTTCCAGCAAGGCAGGGAGATTTAAAATTCGTTCAAGCATGTCAAATCTAATCTTCAGTTCATATTTTCATTATTTTCCGCAACAGTGTTTAGTTTGATTAGCATATCGTAACTGGTTTTTCAAGCAGATTCCATGATACCCTTTTGCAGCGGCTCCCGCCTCACCTTTCTTGTTCTGGCACCTCAGACGGAATGATTGATACCTATCCGGGGGATGTGACCGGTGATTGTTTCCTGGCTGCCCTGTTTCCTTTGCTGTCGGCAGGTGCCAGCCGGATTGTCCGCTGTCTCCCGGCCAGAAAGCCGGCATAGCGGCAAAGTGATTCAGCCTCTTGGGAGCGCTTCAGGGCCAGGGACTGGCAGGCCAGGCCGCAGGCTGTCTGATAGTCGTTTTGCCCGAACGCGGCCCGGGCCGCCGCAAGGCAGGCAACGGCCCGCTCTGCCACGGCAATGAGGGGGCGTAAGTCTGATTTGCACCGGTGGCAGGTCTGGCCGCCTTTGAACGGGGCCTTGCAGGCCGGGCATGTTTCCATGGGCCTGGCCCCTTACTCGTCTATATAGAAGAGGATATCTTCCAGGTCTTCGGCCAGTTTACCGGCCCCGTCCATATCATTTCTGGCGCAGGCTTCGGCGATATCTTCCATGAGATTGATGATGTCATCCTTGTCCTCATCCGGGGCCAGGGGCAGTTTTTCCCGGGCCTGGTCCAGGATGCCGGCGATGGCCGGGGGCAGGACCGCATCCGGGCCGGGTTCCGGCCTGGGCGGTTCTCCGGTTGAGGGGGACTCTTTTGAAAGGACGTTGTCCCCGGGGAACAGGGCACCGACTTTGTCCCTGGCTTCGGAAATCCCGGTGCCGCTCTGGCTGAAGACATTTTCAAGCACGGCATTGATGGTTTTGCCTGTATCCTTTTCCCTGGCTTCGAGCGTGAGTATGCCGTTGAGGTCCAGATCGTACCGCAGGGTGATGACGCTGCCGGCCGGGGCTTTGGACAGGTCAAAGGTATAGGTGCCGATGCGGATGTTATCCAGGGCATCCGGGTGGTCCCCCTGGTAAACATTGATATCAGCGGCGGCCTGGTCGTCCACCATGGTCTGAAAGGCTTCGGTCCGGGTGGCCGGCAGCTTGGTGTTCCGCCGGATCAGGGGGACAAAGCAATGCTCGTAATGCCTGCCGTCCAGCATGCCGAAGGCGGAGGTGCCAAAGGTGTAGGGGGTGATGTCGATGAGCATGCTCCGGATGGATTTTCCCATTTCCCGCCCGGCCTGGATACCGGCCCCCAGTGCCACGCTGAGATCCGGATCGATGCCCATGACCGGTTCGATATTCAGCTCATCAAACAGCATCCGGGATACCATGGGGATGCGGGTGGATCCCCCCACCAGAATGACCTTGTCCAGACGGCCCGGAGAAAGGCCCGCATCCCGCAGGGCCCTGGCCACGGATGTCATGGTTTTTTCAACAAGGGGGCGGATCATCTCTTCAAAGTCGTTCCTGGCCACTTCACAGGAGAGGTGAAGTTCCGGCGCCAGGTGATCTTCTTCGATACGCACGAAAAACTCGTCGGACAACTGCATTTTGGCGGCTTCGGCCGCGGATTTGAGGCGGGCGGCAGCCACTGGATCCTCTGTGAGATCCCGGCCGTGGTGTTCCTTGATATGGTCCAGCAGATAATCCACCAGGGCTTCGTCAAAGTCTTCTCCCCCCAGGCGGTTGTCTCCGGTACTGGCAAGGACTTCCACCACACCGGCTTCGATTTTTACAATGGAGACATCAAAGGTGCCGCCGCCCAGGTCATAGATCAGGATGTGCCTGTCCTCGTCCTGGCCGGCTTCACCGTAGGCCAGGGCTGCGGCGGTGGGCTCGTTGATGATCCTGAGAACTTCCAGCCCGGCGATCTGGCCGGCATCCCGGGTGGCCTGGCGCTGGACATCCGTAAAATAGGCCGGCACCGTTATCACCGCCTTTTTCACGGGACCTCCGATCGCATCTTCCGCCCGGGCTTTCAGGGTCTTGAGGATCATGGCGGAGATCTCCTGGGGGGTGTAGTCCTGTTCTCCCAGGGTGTAACGGGTGTCCGTGCCCATCTGGCGTTTCACAGCCAAAACCGTATCCCCGGGGAATGCCGCAGCCTGGTTCCGGGCGGTACGGCCCACGATGAGGCGGCCATTCCGGTCGATGCCGACACAGGATGGCATGATTCCCGGGTCATCGTCCTCGATGACGACGGGGGTGTCGTTAAACACAAAGGCGACTTCAGAGTTGGTGGTGCCCAGATCGATGCCGATAACCGGTTCCTGTACCATTTAATTTTCCTTTCCTGGGGTGTTCACGACGACCCGTGCATGGCGGAGGACTTTGCCCCGCCGCATAAAACCGCCGCTGATTTCTTCGGCGACAACGCCCTGCGGCATGTCCGGGACATGGCAGGTGTCCACCGCCGTCATGGTATCCGGGTCAAATGGCCGGCCCCTGGCGGGGATGGGAGTGGTTTCCAGGCGCAGGAGGGCCTGGTCGAATTTATTCAGGGCAATCTGGTAGCCGTCAAGGAGAGCATGAATTTTTTTCTGTCTTAAAAACGGGGCGGTCACACGGGTCCGGGCTGCCGTTCCCCGGGCCAGAGAATCGCGGATATCCAGAAAGGCCTGGAGAATATCAGCGGTTGTCTCTTCCCTGAGTTTGTCTTCCATGGCCCCCATTCGGCTGACCTGGCGGGCCAGCTCGTCCAGAAGCTGCCTGCCCTCCCCGGCAAAGGTGTTGAAATCCTTGAGCCCCTGAAGATTCCGTGACTGCTCCCGGGTCTGGATCTGAATCTGCTTTTTCAGGCTGACGAATTCCGAGAGCAGGGTATAAAGATCCGGGCCGTCCGGACCGCCGGTATCCTGTGGGGCGGACCGGCTGTCTGTTTCCAGCTGACCCGCCGGGTCGTCCGGCAGGAATTCCGGCGG
>CALGAJ010000062.1 GCA_937951975.1 uncultured Desulfotignum sp. | reverse complement strand
CATGTTTTCCCTTCCCTTTGAACAGGGACCGATCCGGCCGGTGGACGAGGCGGACAGCCTGTTGATCCGGACCACAAGGGGATGCCCCTGGAACCGGTGCTCCTTCTGCGCCCTGTACGACACCATGACATTTTCCATCCGCCCGGTAGAGGAGATCAAACAGGACATATGGGCGGCCAGGGACTATTTCGGGGGGCACCCGTTTACCGCCTGCTTTCTCCAGGACGGGGACAGTTTTGTCATGCGGACAAAAGACCTGATCGAGATCCTTGATACCCTGAAACAGGCTTTTCCGTCGCTCAGGCAGATCAGCTCCTACGGCCGGGCCCAGACCATGGTGAAAAAATCAGCCCGGGCCATCCAGGAAATCTGCGATGCCGGCCTGAACAAACTATACTGCGGCATGGAATCCGGCTCCCGGGAGGTCCTGGAAAAAATCCGGAAAGGGATCACCCCGGAATCCATCATCCAGTCCGCCCGCATGGCCCGGCAGGCCGGCATGCACACCACCCAGTTCATCATCCTGGGACTGGGGGGAACCGAGCTGTCCGAGACCCACGCCCTGGAGACGGCCCGGGTGTTCAATGAGATCAACCCGGATCATATCCGGGTGCTGACCATCGGGGTCAAGCCGGGCACGGACCTGGACCGGCAGATGAGGCAGGGGGAATGGACCCGGCCATCCGAGGCGGCCATGATCGCCGAACAGCGCCAGATGTTTGAACACCTGGAGGGCATTGACAGCCATTATGCCAACCACCACAGCGTGGATCTGCTGCTGGAGATCCGGGGGCAGCTGCCCGGGGACCGGCAGCGGCTGATGGGGATCATGGACCGGTTTCTCTCCCTGCCTGAACCCCTGCAGACCAACTTCATCATGGGCCGGCGGCTGGGTTATTACCGGACCCTGGATGACCAGGCCCGTGAACCGGACTTCCGGTTTGTTGAAACAAAGGTCCAAAAAGCCCTGGCATCGGGCCATGAAAGCCTTGAAGACCTCTTTCATCACCTTCGGACACAGGTAATTTGACAATGGCGCCGGTATGGATCACGCCGGCAGAAGGATACACGTGAGCTGTTTTTTCCATTACGAAAGGAAAACCGATGCAGGAACCGCATGTTCTGGCTGCTGAGGATGTTTTAGAAAATCATACCACTTCCGCCGGGCAGGGATTGTCTGCTGACGAGGCCGCACAGAGGCGCCTTGCGCACGGCCCCAATGAACTGGCGGAAAAAGGCAGAAAAAACGCCTGGCACATTCTGCTGGACCAGGTGAAAGAGGTGATGATCCTTATTCTGGTGGCGGCCGTGATCATTTCAGCGGCATTGCAGGAATATATCGATGCCATCGTTATTTTCATCATTGTCATACTGAACACCATTCTGGGCTTCTGGCAGGAATTCAAAGCGGAAAATGCCATGGCCGCGCTCAAGAAAATGACCGTCCCCAATGTGCGGGTGCTGCGTGACGGG
>CALGAJ010000061.1 GCA_937951975.1 uncultured Desulfotignum sp. | reverse complement strand
CGATATCCATGGTCCGGGCATCCTGAGACGTGTGAAAAGAATTACTCATATTGCTCCCTGTATTTGCGCACCACCACCAGTGCAATGACATTGAGGATCAGGGTGATGACAAACAGCATCAGTCCCAGAGCAAACGCGGCCAGGGTCTTGGGGCTGTCAAACTCCTGATCCCCCACCAGCAGGGTGACGATCTGAACCGTCACCGTGGTGACGGTTTTCAATGGATTGACCGTCAGATTGGCTGCCAGGCCGGCGGCCATGACCACAATCATGGTCTCGCCGATGGCCCGGGACACGGCCAGCAGGATACCGCCCACAATCCCGGGAAGTGCGGCCGGCAGCACCACCAGGCGGATGGTTTCACTTTTGGTGGAACCCAGACCCAGGGCCCCGTCCCGCAGCGACTGGGGCACGGCATTGATCACATCATCGGACAGGGAAGACACAAACGGAATGATCATGATCCCCATGACCAGACCGGCGGCCAGGGCGCTTTCCGAGGACACGTCCAGCCCCAGGGTGATGCCGGCGTTCCGGATCATGGGCGCCACCACCAGGGCCGCGAAAAACCCGTATACCACTGTGGGGATGCCGGCCAGGATTTCCAGCAGGGGCTTGGCCACGGCCCGGAACCGCCGGTCCGCATATTCCGACAGAAAAATGGCGGACATCAGTCCGATGGGAACGGCCACACACATGGCAATGGCGGAAATCAACAGCGTCCCCATAAAAACCGGAATAGCCCCAAAAGCCCCGGAAGACCCCACCTGGTCCGACCGGATGGCCATCTGGGGGCTCCAGTCCAGACCGAACAGAAATTCATGAATTGGAATGACTTTGAAAAACCGGATCGCTTCATAGAGCACGGACAGTACAATGCCAATGGTGGTGAAAATGGCGATGGAGGCGCAGATCACCAGCAGATATTTCACCATGGTTTCCACATGGTTTCTGGCCCGGAGCATTGGGGTGATTCGCCTTCGGATCCACAGGATGCCGGCCATGCCCACGATCAGCACCAGCACGGCCAAAGTGGCATGACTGATGGTCTGAAGTCTCTTGTAATGATCTGCTGCCGCCTGTATGGCCGGGCTGATCTCACCGGAGACAATATTGGCGGACACGATATTCCGGATGTCATTCATCACCAGTCCCAGGCGTTCAGAAGGCAGTGCCTGAAGCTTTGCCGGCAGACCTGCGACCACCAGCTGGGTAATCACCGTGGATTCAAACGCCTGCCAGAAAGAAAACACCACCAGGGCCGGAACGGCGCACCACAGTGCTGCCAACGCCCCATAATAGGTGGGTCTGGAGTGCAGAATGCGCGGTCCGCTGCCGGCGGCATCCGCCACGGCGACCGCTTTTTTCCGGCCCAGCACATATCCGGCGGTCGTCAGCAGAAGCAGCACCAGCAGCAAATTGGAACTAGACATGATCAACCTTGCAATAAAAAAAGGGGTTATTCACTGAACCGACCGTGAAAATACCCCTTTTTTACAAGGAATTGTTTAACAAATGATGAGCAGATTGTTAGAAAATGATGAGCAGATCATCCATTGGAAGCTGTTTTTTTCTCAAGCTCCTGGATCATTGATTCAAAGGAACCCGATTCCAGCATCCGGGAAAACTGGGACCGGTAATTGGCCACCAGGCTGACCCCTTCCACCACAATATCATATACCATCCATTGACCGGCATCGGTCCGGTACATCCGGTAATCGATCGGGATTTCAATGGTATCCGTGATAATTATCGTATCGATCTGGGCTTTTGTATCCCGGACCTGTTCCTTGACGAATTCGACCTTTTCATCCGTATATGACTCGATTTTTCCCACATAGGTCTCTTCCAGAAGCCGGGAGAACAGTTCCACAAAAGTGTCCCGTTCTTCATCCGTCCGGCCCCGCCAGTGACGGCCCAGGCTGAACTGGGACATTTTTTCAAGATCAAACCGTTCATAGATTTTTTTCCTGAGGGCCTCCCGCCGAAGGGCGGTGTTGGCCTCCCCTTTGAACGCGTCATCCTTTAAAACAGTCAGAATGGCATCGATACCGGATTCGAGCTGGGTCCGGGGGGAGATATCTTCAGCATGGCCTGCAATCGGTGCCACCAGGCACAGGCTCCATATCAAACATATCAGCACACGCTTTTTCATGGGTCACTTTTCTTTCTGGGTGTTCTGCGTCAGCGCCGTTTCAATGACTGCTCTGGAAAAAGGCGGGGAAATATTTTTTGTGTTATCTGCACCGGGTTTCTGGTTGGGTTTGTGACTGGCACCGCTGTAGGCGGTAATGGTTTTGTCACTGAAATGGATCTGATAGTTGGGGCGGATACCTTTTCCTGTGGTGCCCAGACATACGGTGGCATTTTCATCTGTGCCGATATTCTGCAACATTTTTTCCAGAAACAGGGGATTCAGTTCCGCCAGTCGGGCCTCATCCCAGACGATACCCGCTTTACCGGCCTTTCGGGCACCGGTTTTGGGCTTTAATTTACGGATCAACGTTGACAGATTTTTCAGCTTGATCCCCAGATTTTTCACTGACCGTTTCTGGATCTCGCCTTCTGCCTGGGGTTTGAGAATCTTCAACTGTTCATTGACTTTTTCATACCCTTGTTTGGACTCTTCCAATGCCTTTTGATCGATCAGCGCATGCACATTTTTACACATGCGGTTTATTTCCTGTCTGGATTCTCTGAATTTATCAGGCTCCATGCTGTTGTTCTCCTTGTCAAAATTGGGTGAATCATACCCGGATCAAATTCAGAAACCCGGGCCGATATTTTTATTCTACACTGATTTCACCCCGGTTTCAAGGCGTTGAAAAAAAAGCCCCCAGCAGATCCAGGACCTGATCAATATCTTCAGGGGTGTGACAGGCATTGACCTGGAACCGGATGGTCTCATCTCCTTTCGGCACCACCGGAAAGGTCAGCCCCACCACCAGAACCCCGTGGTCATACAGATAAGCTACCAGTTCATGGGTTTTTGCAGTATCCCGGACCATGAGCGGCACCACCGGATGGGGGCCGTCAATGGATTCCAGGCCCAGGCGATCCAGGCCTTTCCGGAACCGCTCTGTCTGGGCGGCCAGATGCGCAAGAAGTGCCTGTCCTTCCGGGCTGTCACAGATCCCCAGGGCCTTGACCGCGGCCGCACAATCGGCCATGCTCAAGGGATTGGTGTAAATATAGGTATCGGCCTTCTGGCGCACCGCCTCGATCAGGGTCCGGCTGCCGGCAATGAACCCGCCGTTGACGCCAAAGGCCTTGCCAAAGGTGCCCACCACCACATCCGGCCAGGCCCCGGCATGTTCCGGCGTTCCCCGGCCGGTCTTTCCAAAAGCCCCGATACCGTGGGAATCATCCACCACCGTGATCACCCCGTCCCGGAATTTTTCTTCATACTCCCGGCAGATCTTTACAATCTCGTTGATAGGGGCAAAATCACCCCGCATGCTGAAGATTCCGTCAAAAATCACCACCACCCGGTCCATGTCGGGTGGCACTGCATCCAGACATTTTTTCAGGTCCGCCATGTCATTGTGCCGGTAAATGCCTTTGTTGGCACTTGGCACGTTGCTGATGCGCATGGCCCGGATAATGGAATTGTGGTTGAGCTGGTCCCCGATCCAGTGGGTCTTTTTACCGGAAATAGCCAGGGCCAGGCCGCAGTTGGCCGTATACGCGGAATTGAATATCTTGGCGGACGGTTTGTCCACAAACCCGGCAATGCGTTCTTCGAGCCTGATGTGATGCACAAAGGTGCCGTCGATGAACCGCACCGCCCCCGGTCCCACGCCGAACTCCCGGGTGGCCTCGTCCGCTGCTGCAATCAAGTCCGGATGGTTGGACAAGGACAGATAGGCATTGGAATTGAACCGCATGAAATCCTGCTCCGAGCCCACCAGCCGGTACCGGGGGCCCCGGTCCTTTTCCGGCGGCACATATCCCTGAATGATCCGTTCCGATGCCTTGGCCCGGCCTTCCTCTTTCAGGGCCGCCAGTTCCAGCGCCAGGCTGCTGTCCAGTTTATCTGTACTCATCTGTCTGTCTCCTGTATGATTCCGAGGCCCTGCCCCGTTTTGTTTTTTATTCCACCACGAAGGACACGAAGGGTGATAACGATTTCCATCTCTCTTCGTGTTCTTAGTGGTAAAATTCTCAGATCCAATAAATTTACCGGGTCCGGGTCCAGTCAAGGATCACTTTGCCGGATTTGCCCGAACGCATCACCTCAAACCCGTCTTCGAAATGTGTATATGCAAATCTGTGGGTGATCAAAGGGGTGATGTCCAGGCCGGTCTGGATCATGGAGGTCATCTTGTACCAGGTTTCATACATCTCCCGGCCGTAAATCCCCTTGATGGTGAGCATGTTGAACACCACCTTGTTCCAGTCGATGGGGGTCTGGTCCGGCATGATCCCCAGCAGCGCGATCTTGCCGCCGTGGCACATATTGTCCAGGATCTCTTCCAGGGCCGACGGATTGCCGGACATCTCCATGGCCACGTCAAACCCTTCCTTCATACCCAGCTGTTTCTGGGCATCGGCAATGGATGTTTTGGTGACATCCAGGGCCAGATCGGCTCCGGCGGTTTTTGCCAGATCCAGGCGGTAGGGATTGACATCGGTCACCACCACGTACCGGGCCCCGGCATGCCGGGCAATAGCCGCGGCCATGCACCCGATGGGACCGGCCCCGGTGATCAGCACGTCTTCGCCCAGCACGTCAAAGGACAGGGCCGTGTGGGTGGCGTTGCCCAGAGGGTCGAAACAGGCCAGGGTTTCCAGCGGAATTTTGGGGTCACAGTACCACACATTGGTCACGGGAATGGCCAGAAATTCGGCATAGGCCCCGGCCCGATTCACACCCACGCCTCTGGTATCCCTGCACAGATGCCGCCGGCCGGCCAGACAGTTCCGGCAGTGGCCGCACACGAGATGCCCTTCGCCGGACACCAGATCCCCTTTTTTGAAATCGGTGACATGAGACCCCACCTTTTCAATGGAACCCACAAATTCGTGGCCGATATGCATGGGCACGGGAATGGTTTTGGCGGCCCACTCATCCCAGTTGTAGATATGGACATCCGTGCCGCAGATGGCGGTGCGTAGAATCCGGATCAACACTTCATTATGCCGGATCTCCGGCACGGGTACTTCCTTAAGCCACAACCCCTGCTCCGGCTTTGCCTTGACAATCGCCTTCATGGTCTGTTTCATGGGTATCTCCCTGTCAATGTGGTCCACGGCCCGCACCGGGGCCGGCCGCATTTTCTGAATCGGGTTTCACATCAATAATATCTCAATGGACCGGGCTGTCTCAACCAATCGGAAGTCAGTCAATCAATGATACAGGGGAAGCGCATCCGGGTCCACCCCTTTTGTCCGCATGAATGTGTCCATGGCTTCCCGCACTTCCGGAGCGATCTTCGGCGGTTCGTACCGGGCCAGCATCCGGTCCCGGGTGTCCTGAATGTTTTTAAGCAGTTTTTCCTGGGGCGACATGCCGGCCAGATGCCCCCGCAGGGCCACGGACGGGTTCCAGGCATGGGTCCGGCATTTTTTCATGGTGTCCATGGTGGTGAGAAACAGGCCTCCCGGCCCCACGGATTCAATGAGATCGAAATTCAGGGTGGTGTCGTCCACGATCATGTCATCCATATAGAATTGGACCATCTGGATAATCTCCAGGTCCATGATGAATTTTTCATAAGAAATCGCGGCAAAACTGTCCAGAATACCCGCACTGTGAACGATCAGGCTCACCTGATTCTGAAGGGCCGTGAACATGGACAGCATGCTTTCATACCCGGCCGGGGCGGACAGGTTTTTTGCATCGGTGACCGATCCCCCGGCCCGGCTGGGGACCCCGTAATACCTTGCCAGGGCCGCGCAGTATTTTGCCTGGAGCGCATAGGCCGGGGATCCGATGGAGATGTTGCCGGTTTTCATGTCCGACCCATAGCACTGGATCCCGAAAATCACCGGGGTGCCCGTGTGCAGGGCCTGGGCCATGCAGATCAACCCCAGGGCTTCGGCCGCAGCCATGGCCACGTTGCCGGCCAGGTCGATGGGACCGGTGGTGCCCGCCGCCACCCCCGGGGACAGAATTACCGGCTGACGGTATTTTCCCGCCACATCCAGGGCCGACAGTCCGGTATCATCCACCTGGAGCGGGCTCACCGGACTGATCATGGTGAGCACCCGGGGCGTTTGAGCGAACGCGGCTTTCCCGCCGGTGCAGATGGCGGACAGGGTCATGATATCTTCCATGTGTTCACGGGGGCCCGGAATGCCGAAAACGCATTTGTCCGAATAGATCAGGGCCGCGTACATCATGGCCAGATGACTGACCTCGGCAGCCACATCCGAAGGCTGGGCCAGTATCCCGCCGTTGATGTGAAACAGGTCACTGACCTGTACCAGTTTCAAAAAGTCCACATGATCCTGGAAAATGGCATTCCGGATGTTTCCGTCCGGGTCCATGACGGCGGCGCACCCGTATCCGGGAGCCAGGCTGGACGACCCGTTTCCCAGGATCAGGTCATGTTCCGGGGAAATCCCGTGCAGGGTGAACCGGGACGGGGCTTTGGCCAGCAGCCTGTCCACCTGATCCGAAGAAAAAATCGCCCGGTCTCCTTTGAGGGTCACCCCTTTTTCCGCCAGCCGGTCTTGATAGGGCCGGCTCAGAATCCGGATGCCGATCTTTGACAGGATCCGCCGGGCCATGCGGTCCAGTTTTTCAAGTTTTTCTGCGGCCGGTTCCTGAAATTTTGGCAACATTCGGGTCATCATGATTTCTCCTGTCAACCAGCAGTCAGTTCCTTTACCCCGGCGTCCCGGATCTCTGCCATGGCGGCCAGCACTTTTTCGGGCAAAGCCGGCACCTTGTGGTGATCCAGAATATCGGCCAGCCGATCCTGGATCCGCTGTGCCATATCTTTCCCCCCTTTTTCCTGCCAGATTTCATAGGGTTCTCTGGCCAGAAGCTTTGATCCCCACACCGCTGTACGACAGTGCTCCACGGTATGGCGGTGGGCCAGAAAATGCCCACCGGGCCCGATGTCCCCGATCACCTGCCGGGCAATGGTTTCGGCATCCACCCGGATGCCCTCCATGAATTTTTTTGCCATGCCCACGGCCTCGTTGCCCAGCACCAGCTGGGCTGCGGAACATACCATGGCCTGGTCCAGATATCCCACGTCATGGATCAGGTTGAGCCCGGCCAGGGCCTGGGTGATGACGGAAAACCCGCTCTCCAGCCCGGCCTGGGCATCCACCGACTTGGCGTCCGTGCACCCGGCATATCCCCAGGTGGGAAGGCCGAACGACTGGGCCACCTCGGCCTGGGCCGAGATGCCCAGGCTCATCTCCGGGTACCCCACACCAAACACCCCTGTGGACATGTTCAGGATCTGGACATTACCGCTCAGGCACACCGGGCACCCGGGCTGTCTGAGCTGAGCCAGAACCAGGCACATCAACGATTCCGCCGTGATCAGGGTCACCACCCCGGCCATGGTCATGGGGCCCGTAGCCCCCATCTGCACAGCCGGCCCCGGCACCTGGGGGATAAAATAATCGGCGGCTGCAAAGATCCGGTCCACGGTTTCTTCCGGCTGCACCAGGGGCGAAATCGGTTCCGGATACAGGGCCAGAAACGGCTTCTGGCGCAATTTGTCCATACCGCCGGCTACCTGGGCCGCCATCTCCAGCACCAGTTCTGTGCCCCGGCCGGAATATCCGATGAACACAATGGGCTTAACCGTGTGGGTCACCACGGCCTCGAACTCATACAGGTCCGCGGCAATGGACGGCACATCCTGGCAAGATCCCATGGGCATGACCCAGTCGATGTTTTCACACGCATCCGCCACTTTGGCTCCGATGCCGATATCCGCCACCATGGTGGGATGGATTTCACCGGTCCGGGCGTCTTTGGTTCTGGGGCTGCCCGTGGAGGTGCCGTAATAGCTTTTGCGCCCCTCAACCTCCAGAGCCCGGTTTCCGTGCCGGTCATACAGGACAAACCCGCTGGGCACTGTGGTCAGGCACTGCTTGACAATGAATTCCGGCACCCGGACATGGTCACCGTCCACCACGGCCCCGGCTTTTTTGAGCATCTGCCGTGCCCCGCTGTGCAGCACCCGGAACCCTACACTGTACATGATATCAAAGGCGGCCCGGCGGATCTCGAAAATCTGGTCATCGCTCAATATCCGCATGTAAGGCCGTTGGGACTGGATGGCGCCTGAATGAATCATTATCCTCTTCTCCCCAATATTGCCGGCACGATTGCCAGGCATTCTTCAGTTTCACTTTTCCGGCAATACCATAAAAACAGCGGCACTGCCAGACCATGGCAATGATTTTTTTTATCTTTCGGAACGGTCGGGTCCAACATCCGATCCGTGCCGGGGAGTGTCTGGGGATCTCACCCGTCTGCCTAAGTTGACAGGATGTAAGGCATGCTGCACTAAACGGCAAAAACTGCGGGCAGGTATGTCCTCATACAGTTTGCCGTTCTTAACGCTCCGCATGCCCAACATCCTGTAACAACCGCGTCAGAATGGAATTCGACCCCCAGACACCCCCCGGCACTAGTCACTGACAGAAACGAACCTTTCCTGAAAAACACAGCTCAGAAAACAGGGACAAGAATTAATGTTACACAGCAAAACCCGCAGGAGTCCTGCTTCAGGACTTTACAGGGTGAGGCAAAGCCGCTATAGTGCGCCCCATGAAATATTATGCTGTCGCCACCGGTCGCACCACCGGCATTTTTACCACCTGGCCTGAGGCCAAAGCCCAGGTGGACGGATTTCCCGGTGCTGTCTACAAAAGCTTTAAATCCAGGGAACAGGCCGAAGCCTTTCTGGCGGATCCGATGTTGGGTACCGGCAGAAAAAAAACAACGGCCGGTTCAAAACCTTGGAACAACGGCCCGGAAGGCGCTGTCAATGACTGGCCGGCGGGCACCATCGTGGTGTACACCGACGGCAGCGCCATCGGCAATCCCGGGCCCGGGGGATACGGGGTGGTGATCCGGGAACATCCGGACGGCCAGGCAAAGGAGCTGTCCGGCGGTTTTCGGCACACCACCAACAACCGCATGGAGATGACCGCCGTGATCAAGGCCCTTCAAGCCTTACAGGGGACAGATTCCCCGGTGGTGGTGCACTCGGACTCCCGGTATGTGGTGGACGCACTGACCAAAGGATGGGCCAAAGGGTGGGAAAAAAGGGGCTGGAAACGGTCCAACGGCCAGCCGGCCCTGAACCCGGACCTGTGGGAGCAGCTGCTGCCCCTGGTTCAATCCATGGATGTGCGGTTTGTCTGGGTCCGGGGCCACAGCGGCAATCCCCTGAATGAACGTTGTGATGAACTGGCCAATACCGCGGCACGGCAAAAGGGCAATCCTGATCACATGAAATAAAGCCTGATACCCCCGGGAGCCGGGTGGTCCCATAGGAAACAGCGCCTCAGTCCGTCAGCCGTCCGCCAATCAGTTCCGCTGTATGATACACCTGGATGGACGCACCATCCTGGTCCATGCCGCCGCGGATCTGCATGATGCATCCCGGGCAGTCCATGGCCACCACCGGCGCGCCGGTATCCTTGATGTTTTCCAGTTTACGCAGCAGCATCGGTGCGGAAACCCCGGGCAGCTTAAACGAATACGACCCGCCCATACCGCAGCAGATATCGCTTTCAAACATCTCGGTCAGCCGGTACCCCGCCTTCTGCAGCAACTCTCGCGGCGGCTTTTCTCCGTGCAGGGTCCGCTTCAGGTGGCAGGAATCGTGATAGGTGATTCTGCTGAGTTTTTCACCCGGCTTGAACGTCAACCGTCCCTGATCCACCAGGTTTTTCACCAGGGTGGAGAAGTCAATCACTTTAGCGGAAAGTTCGCGTGCCCCGGCCATGTGTCCGGACTGGCCAAGGGATTTAAAAATGGCAATGAACTCGCTGTCAAGGGCCACCGTACAGGTGGGACACGCCGAGACCACGTAGTCGGACCGCGCGGCGAGCAGGGCCGCGATGTTGTCTTTCGCGTTCTTTGCCGCCACCTCATAGGCACCGCTGTATCGCGCCGGCGCACCGCAGCAGGTCTGATTTTCGGGGAAAACCACCTCGATGCCCGCCTTGTTGAGAATCCTGATCACCATCTTCCCCATCTCGGGATACACAAAATCGATGAGACACCCGGCGTAGAACACGGCCCTTTCTTTGAGCCCAAAGGGCTGCCGGATCGTTTTAAAGGTATCGCGCAGAGGCTTGTCGGCGATAGCCGGCAGGCTTCGTCCGTCAGTGAGATCGGCCAGGAACAGGGGCAGATGGCGGATAAATCGGGTTTTTTGGGTGAACGGCTTTCCCGCCGTCGCAGCGGCGCGCAGCACGGTGTGGAACAGGCGCCGGTTGTTGACCACCGAGTAAATGGACTTGTGCAGCTTGGGCCGCCCCTGGTCCTTGACCAGCCGCCGGCGGATCTCCATGATCAAGCCGGGAATGTCGATTCTGGACGGGCACACGTCCTTGCAGGCCCCGCACTGGATGCACAGTCCCTGGATATCCTCGGAACTTTTCAGGCTGTCATGCCAGGCGGTGAGAATGGTACCGATGCCGCCGGTGTAGACCTTGCCGAACACGTGCCCGCCGACCAGCCGGAAGACCGGACAGATATTCAGACAGGAGGCACAGCGGATGCACTGCAGGGCCTCCTTGAATACCGGATCAGCCGCCATTTCGGTGCGTTTATTGTCCATGAGAACGATGTGCAGCTCTTTCTGGCTGCCGTCGGTATTGGGTGTCTGACCGGTGATGATGGACACGTAACTGGTCAGCATCTGGGCAGTGGCGCTGCGCGGCAGGGCCTTGAGGATCGGCGCGATGTCGGCGAAACTTTCCACCAGCTTCTCGATACCGATGATGGCCACATGCACCCTGGGCAGGGTGGTCACCAGGCGGGCATTGCCCTCGTTGGTCACAATGAGAATGGAACCGGTCTCGGCCACGGCGATGTTGGCACCGGAGATCCCCATTTCCGCTTCAAGAAACCTGGGCCGCAGCTGCTTTCGGGCCACCTTGACCAGGCGCGGGATATCCGTGGTCAACCGCTCGTGCACTTCTTTGGAGAACAGATCCGACACTTCCTCTTTGGTCATGTGGATGGCGGGCATCACCATGTGCGAGGGCGTCTGCCCGGCCAGCTGGATGATCCACTCGCCCAGATCGGTTTCCTTGACCTGGAGGCCGGCCTTTTCGAGAAAGGCGTTGAGATGGATCTCCTCGCTGGCCATGGATTTGGACTTGACCACTGAACCAACGTTGTTGTCACGGGCCACCTGGAGAATATACTCACGCACTCTGGCCGGATCATTGGAATAAAACACCTTGGCACCCCGGGCTTCGGCATTTTTCTGGAATCTTTCACAGAGTTCCGGAAGATGGTCTGCGGCAAAGGCTTTGCGTTCCGCAATGCAGGTCCGCAAAGCCTCAAAGTCGATGTCTTCATAAATCTTCGCCCTGTTGGCCCGCCACGCCTCGGAAAACTTGCCGAGCGCACCGGTGAGATCGGCGTTGTGCAGGGCCTGATCAATCGAATGTTTGAAGGTCCGGGCCATCAGCCGGTCCTCCCCGGTTCGTCAATAAAAATGATGATCAGCCTGACCGGTCCGTGCACACCGATGGTCAGCACCCGTTCGATGTCAGCAGTCCGGCTCGGGCCGGTGATCATGGACATATAGCCGGTCGCACCCGGCTCGATATCCGCCAGCCAGGCGGGCATGTCGGGCCGCAGACCGCCGGTGGCGATCAGGGCGACGTGGATGGGCGGCAGGGTTGAGACCAGCCGTTTGTCCACATCCGTGGCATCCTGCACAAGGGTTCCGGTATCGGCCAAGGCCCAGTCCATCTGACTGATGCCCACACAGGCGTTGGCAGCCAGTTTTCGGGTCACCGCCGGCTTCACGCCGGGAACCGCCTCAAGCCTCTGCCGGTCCCTGCCTTCCAGAAAGGGGCAGCCAGCCCATACCGCATA
>CALGAJ010000060.1 GCA_937951975.1 uncultured Desulfotignum sp. | reverse complement strand
GCTTAAGATATGTGGATTCACAGGTGGATCTGGATGATTATGAAGGCGGGTATACTGGAGACAACATCACTTCCACCTGGGTGCCGGATCCGGTCACCGGTGCCTGGGCCAACACTCTGGTTCCCAACCCGGACGGCCCCACATCCAAACGATCTGAATCAGAACGACTCATGGGACAGATCGGAACCAACAACTGGTTTGCCCGGGGCCGGATTGAATCCATTCTGTCCTATAAATTCACAAGAAGTGATATTCAGGCGTATGACAACGACAATCTGCCCTGGTATGACTATCAAGGTGAGACCGATGAATTTTCCTGGCAGGGTAATATTGATTTTGACACCCATGTGCTGTCCTTTGGCACCGGATATTTTAATGAAGCCATGGAAAGCCTGAGCAGCGGAGTGGCGGACATTGATACCCACACCCTGAGCTACTGGCTTCAGGATCAGCACTTTGTGGGAGACAATCTGGTTGTGATTGCCGGGGCAAGGCTGGATGATCACCAGTCCTTTGGCAGAAAGACCACGTTCCGAATCGCACCCGCCTATGAGATTCCGTCCACCGGTACCCGTCTCAAAGCCAGCTTCGGCACCGGTTTCAGATCTCCCTCTCTGTATGAACTTTTTTCCGCCTATGGGAACCCGGATCTTGAGCCGGAAAAAAGCCGGGGCTGGGATCTGGGGGTGGAGCAGGGTTTTCTGGATGATCAGCTGACTTTGGGCGTGAGCTACTGGGAAATGGATTTTGAAAACCGCATCGATTATGACATGCTCATCTCAAAATACAATCAACTTGAAGGGGACACCGAAACCCGGGGGGTGGAAGTGTCAGCTGCCTGGACACCGGTCAAGGATCTGTTTTTTAACATCAATTATACTTATACCCATACACAAGACTCCGAAGGCAACCGCCTGGTCCGACGTCCTGAAAACCAGGTGGGGCTGACCGCGTCCTACCGGTTTCTGGAAAAATGGCAGGTGGCCATGGACGCCCGGTGGGTGGACGAAAGGGCCGCTTCCCCCTATGCCCTGGACAAGGACGGCAACCCGGTGGGAACCCTGGATGACTATACTGTGGTGAACCTGTCCGGGTCCTGTGACATCAGTGACCGGTTCCAGATCTTTGCCCGGGTGGACAACCTGTTTGATGAATACTATGAGGATGCATTCAGTTATGCCACGCCCGGCCTTTCCGGGTATATCGGATTGAAATGGAGACTGTTATGAGATCTTGTCATGTCTGCATCACCGCGCTACTGGGAATCCTGATCAGCGCATGGATATTCGGATCTGCCCCTGGGTTATGCAATGAATTGCGGGTTACCGACGGCACCGGCAATGAGATTGAGCTCATGGAAAAACCGGAGCGTATTGTAAGCCTGGTGCCGTCAATCACGGAAATGCTGTTTGCACTGGGCGCACAGGATTTGGTCACCGGCATTACCTATCATACCACCCGGCCCTGGTATGCAGCCCGAAAAGCCCTGGTGGGCGGATTTTCATTTCCATCCCCGGCCGCCATTGAAGCCCTGGCACCGGACCTGGTCTTTTATGACCCGTTTCAATTACAGGCATTGTCCTCTGGGTTGCCCAGAGATATTTTGCGGGCGCATGCTGAAACACAGACCCTTCCGGACAGCCTGGACACGGTGCTGCAGCTGGGAGAACTGGTGGAAAAACAGGAAAATGCCCGGCACCTGGTGGATGACATCAACGCAGACCTGGACTGGGTCACCGCCAAAATGAAAAAAGCGGATCTATCCCCCAAACGGGTGATCCGGCTCATGGGAAGAGAACAGATCATGACCCCGGGCAGGGATTCATTCCAGAATCATATGATATCCCTGGCCGGGGGCATTCCTCCGGACTTCGGCACCGGTGCGGTGGTGCCGGTATCCAAAGATCAGTGGACGTCTTTCAATCCCCAGGTGATTTACGGGTGTGGCAGCGACCGGGAAGCGGCGGACCGTTTTTTTTCTCTTCCCGGATGGAAAGATGTGGATGCGGTGAAACACAACCGGATCTATTATTTCCCGTGTGATTTGACCTGCCGGGCATCGATTCATTCCGGACAGTTTGTCAAACGGCTTTTTGCCACCATTTACGGCAATTCCCTGGCAGATGAGCGCACCCTGCTTCAAAAAAATCAGGTGACGCAAAGCAATCCCATGGAAACAGATATTTCCTATGTGCAGGCGGCGGCGGTCAAGCAGAGCCGGATTCTTGATTTTATCAACAAGTCTCTGGTGATCCAGCTGGACCGGCCCATGTCGGTGCTTTCCACGCTGGAGGGAT
>CALGAJ010000059.1 GCA_937951975.1 uncultured Desulfotignum sp. | reverse complement strand
GTAAAATGCACCAGGGTGATCACAAAAATGATGCCGTACTGAACCCGGTTGGGATCCGGAGTGTCCTGGCCTGAATAATCGCAGCGGGCGGCTTCCCGGGGAGGTGTTGAATCAGACATAAGCTTAATTTTTCAGGCTGTGGATGGGAGCGGGAATCCGGCCCCCGTGATGCACAAACAAACTGGCATCCGCCATATGGGGAACCGCCATGATTTTGGCCTCGCCCAGCAGCCCGCCGAAATACACGCTGTCTCCGGCTTTTTTTCCCGGTACCGGGATGATGCGGGTGGCCGTGGTTTTGGCATTGATCATGCCGATGGCCATTTCATCGGCAATCATGCCGGCCAGGCACTCTTCAGTAATGTCTCCGGGCACGGGCACCATGTCCAGTCCCACGGAACACACCGAGGTCATGGCTTCCAGTTTTTCCAGGCTTAAAAACCCCTGGTGGGCCGCATGGGCGATGTTGAGATCTTCACTCACCGGAATGAACGCCCCGCTCAAGCCCCCCACATGGGAGGAGGCAAAGGCCCCGCCTTTTTTCACCGCATCATTGAGCATGGCCAGGGCCGCGGTAGAGCCGGGTACCCCGATCTGGCTCAAACCCAACGCCTGGAAGATCTCTCCGATGCTGTCTCCCACGGTGGGGGTCGGTGCCAGGGACAGGTCCACCACACCGAACCGGACATTCAGGTCCGCGGCCACTTCCCGGCCGATGAGTTCCCCCACCCGGGTGACCTTGCAGGCCGTACGCTTGATCACTTCCGCAATATTGCCCAGGGTCATGGGGCCGTTTTCCAGGTTCCGCTCGATGGCCCGCTTGACCACGCCGGGTCCGGATACGCCCACATTGATCACGGCATCAGCCACACCCACGCCCAGGTAGGCCCCGGCCATGAACGGCATATCTTCGGGGATATTGGCAAACACACACAGCTTGGCACAGGCCAGGCCGTCCTGGTCCGCGGTCAGTTCCGCCGCCTGTTTGATGGCCCGGGCCATTTGCAGCACGGCATCCATGTTGATGCCGGCCTTGGTGGTGGCCACGTTTACAGACGCGCACACCCGCTGGGTTTCGGCCAGGGCCCGGGGCAGGGCCTCGATCAGAGCCGTATCACCGGTGGCCATGCCTTTTTCCACCAGCGCGGAAAATCCCCCGATAAAATCGATGTCCACGGTTTTGGCAATGTCATTGAGTTCATGGGCGATTTCCACCATCTGGTCTGCGGAAAAAGCGGCCCCGACCAGGGCGATAGGGCTGATGGAGATGCGTTTGTTCACCACCTGGATCCCGTATTTGTCTCCCACGGCATCACACACGGATTTTAAAGACCCGGCATGGCCGATAATTTTTTTCCGGATATTGCGCCTGAACGTGTCCAGGTCGTGGCTGATGCAGTCAAACAGATTGATGCCCAGGGTCACGGCCCGGACATCCAGGTGTTCGTTTTTCACCATTTCAATGGTGGAGATGATTTCATGATCTTCAAACATGGAAGGTTCCTTGCAGTCAAATAACTATATTTTATTGATGGCATCAAAAATGTTTTTATGCTGGATCCGGATATCCAGGCCCAGTTCCTCCGCTTTTTGCCGAAGTTCCGTAAACATGGCCCCTGTATCCATATCCGGGGTGACCCACACCTGGTAGGACATGACATTGTCTTTGGGATCGGACCCGCCTTTGAACACAGCTTTCAGATTGACGATATTGGCCCGGTGTGCGGCCAGAATATCGGAAAATCCGGCCACCAGTCCTTTCCGGTCCGGTCCGATGGTGGTGATCAAAAAGATATCTCCGTCCGGGTCCATGTCCGTGCCGCAGGTTTCCTCCAGGGTATTGACATGAATCACCAGATCCCGGCCTTCCGACCGGGCCGTCAGGGTATGCTGCAAATGATCTTTATCAATGCTTTCCGGGGCTTCCACCAGAAACAGCCCGGCAAACTGGGTCTGGAGAATCATCTGATTGACGTTTTCAAGGTTGCAGCCCAGCTCGAACAAAACTTTTGTCACATGGGCGATAATGCCGGGCCGGTCCTGGGTCAGTACGGTGATGATGAATTTGTTCATGGGTTACCTTTCAGCGGCCAGGCGCAGCGCAGCAATGGTGTCATTGTAGTCGGATGTGTTGAAAATGGCCGAGCCTGCCACAAAACAGCCGGCCCCGGCCCGGGCCACGGATGCAATGGTGGCGGCATTGATGCCCCCGTCCACCTGGATGATGGCGGACGGATTTTTTTGGGCCAGCAGGTCGGACAGGGCCTTGATTTTTTCAATGCTGGATTCAATGAATTTCTGGCCCCCGAATCCGGGATTCACGCTCATGATGAGCACAAAATCCAGCTGATCCGCAATATACTCGATGGATGACAGCGGGGTGGCCGGGTTCAGGGCAACGCCGGGCTTCACGCCCAGTTCCCGGATCTGCTGAAGGGTCCGGTGCAGGTGCGGACAGGTTTCCGCGTGCACGGAAATATAATCGGCCCCGGCTTTGGCAAACTCCGGAATGATGTCTTCGGGTTTTTCAATCATCAGATGCACATCCAAAGGCAGGGATGTGACCCGCTTGCAGGCTTGAACAATAATAGGGCCATAGGTGATGTTGGGAACGAACCGGCCGTCCATGACATCGATGTGAATCCAGTCGGCGCCGGCATTTTCAACCGCTGACAGTTCCCTGCCTAAACAGGTGAAATCAGAGGATAATATGGAAGGGGCAATCTGTGCCATGATCGGTCTCCTGTGTCGGTCAATCGGGTTTTTTAAAAAGCCATACCATAATGGGAATTATTTCAACAATCAACTGTTTTTATGGAGGGGTTTCCGGGGTGAGGCGTTTCAACCGGGCCGCAAAAAAACCATCCATGTCCATGCCGTTGGGAAAGGTGGTCAAATACCGGTCCATGGGCAGGCCGAAACAGTCTGTGACCGGTTCCAGGACATAATCTTTGCGTTTTTTCAAAAATGCCGCCACAACTTCTTCGTTTTCTTCAGGCTCTCCGGAACACACGGCATACAAAAGGATCCCGCCGGGTTTCACCCGGTTGGCTGCGGCATTGAGCAGTTTTTTCTGCTGACCGGCCATGCGCCCGATATCCTGAAACGAGCGCTTCCATTTGGTATCCGGGTTCCGGCGCAGCACGCCCAAGCCCGTGCACGGGGCATCCACCAGGACCCGGTCAAAATACTGGG
>CALGAJ010000058.1 GCA_937951975.1 uncultured Desulfotignum sp. | reverse complement strand
ACCAGTTAACGGCACTTCTGGCTGCAATCGAGGAGGACACACACCCCCAGGCCGGGGCCATGATGAAAATGGCATTGTTCACCGGCATGAGACGTGGGGAGCTTTTCAGGCTGAAGTGGAGCGACATTAACAAAGAGAGTGGTTTTATTCTGATACGAGACCCCAAAGGCGGCACTGATGAACGGATACCGCTTAACCAGACTGCACGGGATCTGCTGCAAAATCATCCCAGGACCCGGAGCCCATATGTATTCCCTGGGCGTGGCGGGAAACAAAGAACCGATATAATAAAACCCATGCGTGAGATTTGCAAAAATGCCAAGCTGCCCAAAGGATTCAGACCCCTTCACGGGCTGCGGCACGTCTATGCAAGCATGCTGGCGAGCAGCGGAAAAGTTGACCTTTACACCCTGCAACGGCTATTGACCCACAAAAGCCCGGTTATGACTATGAGATATGCACACCTGCGGGATGAAGCATTGAAAGCAGGAGCGGATCAGGTGGATGAGATATTCAAAAAACAGGCCGAAAGCAAGAAGGAGGCGGCAAATGGATAAACAACTGTTTATTACCTGTCTCAAAGAAAACTTTGAATATCTTGATTTCTGGGAAAAGCACATGGAAACCCTGGGCCGGTATTCCAAAGACAGGGGGGAACAGAGCCCTAATGAATGGCCCACAAATATTGTAGAAAAGAACAAGGCCTTGGATGTCTTTGCCAACGGCCTATTGAAGTTTGGCGTTGACATTGGAACATATCAGGCTGACGCGGACCTGTTTAGAATGGGTTTCACGATTCTGGACCCAAGACACAAAGAGCCACCATCAAAGAAGATAGCCGACATCTTGGTTCCTATAGAGCCGGCCGTTATGCAGGTTCTATCAGATGATGACTTACCAAATCAAGAGTGCCTGTCATCCTGTCTGTTGTCAGAGGAAGGGTTGCCTTTGAAACCGAGCCAAAGGTTGCTTCTGGTGGACCTGTCCCGGAAAAAAAGTGAAATCCGTGATGATTTTAACGCTTTTTTGGATAAGGTTTATGATCTCCGTGCGCATGCTGACCAGTTGTTGAATGATTCATGGGAAAACCATTACGCCCAATGGAGCCCGAACACATGCAGAGACCGGGCCGAGGCATGGGACCAGTTGAAGATTTGGTGGATGCGGAAAGAAAGAATCCCCTTTTTTGAGATCGCCAAGGGGTTGGGTATCACTGCGGATGCTGCAAAAAAAGCATTTTACCGGGCATATGAGCGGACCCAGGGGAGACGATACGACCGGGAAAGATACCTGGAATATGGTCAAAAACTGAATCCCTGGGACATGACAAAGACCTGTCAAACATGCCCGGATTGGCGCACCTGTTCCGAGTTATGCCCGGAAATGCTGCGGATTGCGGATCAAGGTATCCTTAAAAGTACCAAAGAATATTTAGGAGAAAAAGACCTTTTGGACGATGGCGGCATAGCAGATTACCGACAGCACCAGACATGGGAGAAAAACGAAAAATATTGGACTCGATAACCAACCGGAATAACACCCGAAAATAAGAAACCTTCCTTATTTTCCCGTCTCCAATAGTAGAGATACTATAAAATTTGAAAGGAGACAGGAAAATGTCTGATTATTCTTCCAAACAAGCTGAGCCCCAAACCGAGCCCGTGACTTTCACGGTTGAGCCGGTATTCCTGAACCCAAAAGAACTGGCAAGCCGTACGGGTCTTTCTGTCCAAACCCTTGCGAATGAACGGCACGCCGGAAAGGGTTTTCCTTATATCAAACGCGGAAAATCTGTTTTGTATTTTTGGCCTGAAATTTTCGGAATCCTGCATGGAAAAAGAGTTGAGCCAAGGAGGGCGTGAAAATGATCTTAATGAATAACCCGGTGGGCTGGGGGGCCGACACCGGGCAGGCTGAAATGTATTATGTCATTAATACCACATCTTGCTCGTATCTTCAAATCATAAATATCACCCTGCCCTGGATCGCAGCCATATTGACCGGAAATAGACAAACAAATCGAAAATCACGTTTTTTTGACAGACCGATGGTGAGGATCGAAAGGGGCTGCCATGTCATTTGAATTCAACACATCGGACATAATGAAGGTGTTCAAATATGATCTTTCAAGGTTTGGCTTAATTCCACCGGATAGTATCGAGCCGGGCAAACTTTTCAGATGCAAAACTTTTGAAAAAAAAAGCGGATCTCCAGGATGGGGTATCATCCATCTGAACCCAGACGGGACCGCGGGCGGTTGCATTGGTATATGGGGTGGAGATAAGGAAAACGTTTTTTATGGCAACGCCGGGGACCGGATCGGCTACAACGACCTGAATCCGGAACAGCGGAAATCTTTTCAAAAACAAATGAGCTCAGCTAGGGCCCGCCTACAGCTTGAGATTGAAACAAAACAGAACAAGGCCGCAGACACTGCAAATCGAATCTGTACAAAAGCCAATCCTGCGGACCCTGACAGCCAGTATTTAAGGGATAAGGGGATTCAGGGACAGACCCATGGTATCCTACAAATTGGTAGGGTGTTATTCATTCCGATTAGGGACGTATCCGGCAGGATAACATCATTGCAGCGTATCTTTCCCGATGGCAGTAAGAAATATCATCCAGGCGGAAAGGTCAAGGGTGGGTTCTATATCATTGGAGATCCGGCCAAAAGCGATTTTATTTATATCTGTGAGGGGTTTGCCACTGGAGTAAGTATCTATCTGGCGACTGGCCAAGCGGTTATTATTGCCTTCACCACGAACAACATAGAAGCCGTCACTGAAATAATGAAGAAACGGCACCCGGACAAACGCATCATCGTTGCAGCGGATAATGATCTGGAAACGGCCAAAAAGAGACCGGATATTGGGAACCCCGGACGGAAATTTGCTGAAGCTGCAGCGGCTAATCATGGCGTGGAGTTGTGTGTCTGCCCCATAAATTCTGATTTCAATGACTTGCACCAGGCCCAAGGCATAGATGCTGTCAGGCAAGCCTGGAAGAAAACCCGGAAAATCGCAGTTGAGCCCCTGCCATTAGAGCGTGATATTGAAAAACCAGGGCCTTATCCGCTGGATGCCCTGGGAGATACCCTAAGTATGGCCGCAAAGGCACTGTTTGATAACGTGCAGGCGCCTGATGGTATATGTGCCCATGCAATTATGGGGTTTGCAACACATGCCGTGCAGGGCCATGCCATTGTGGTGGTGGATGGCCGAACATATCCCTTGAACAACAATTTCCTCAGCATTGCCAGCAGATCAGCCAGAAAATCCGAGGTGGACATAAAGGCGGGGATGGTCCATTCCGAGATCCAGAAAAAAATGCTGGAAGCATACGAGCAGGCACGGGCAGCCTTTGAAGACAACAAAGAGGTTTACAAAAAGACCCGTGATGCCGTCATGAACGACAAAAAATCAACACCGACAGAAAAAAGCGATGCACTGGCAAAACTGCGGGAAACCATGCCGAGGCCGCCCTATGTGCCCTTGATGGTTTTTTCAGATCCAACCGTCCAGGGTATTCACAAAATGTTCGAAGCTGGCACACCCAGCAAATACTTATGCGCGGATGAGGGTGGCCAGATCAGCGGTGGCCATTCCATGAGGGCAGAAGAAAAGACTTATACTGCCACCATTTATAGCAAATACTGGGATGGCGCGCCCATTCCAAGAGTTCGGGGTGGTGATGGTATTTCCGTCCTCTATGGTGTCAGGCTGTCAATGCACCTGATGATGCAGGATAAGGTTGCAGCAGCTTTTTTCAATGATGATGTCATGCGGGACCAGGGTTTGATCAGCCGGTTTTTGGTAACATATCCCTCATCGTTGACAGGAACCAGAGGATATAAAGCAACGAACGTTTCAGAGTCCCCAGGCATGGGGGCATTTTACGATCGAATAAAGGAAATTTTATCTGAGCCGCTTCCATTACGGATGCATGAGGAAACCGGCGAACCCCTGAACGAGCTGGAACCCCGGACCATATATCTGGATGAAGATGCAAAAAAATTATGGGTGGAAGCCTATGAAGATATTGAAGCATCGTCAGGCAAGGGGCGGCTATTTGAATCCATCGAAGGGTTTGCAGGGAAATCGTCAAATCACATGGTCCGACTGGCAGGTGTCATGGCCATGTTTGACGACATCCACCGGAGGACAATTCCCAGGAAATACATGGAAAATGCCGTTGCCTTGATCGAATATTACCTGAATGAGCGCATGCGGGTGACCAGCATAGCTGCCCCTAACCTTGAAATTGAAAATGCAAAGACGTTGTTGGCATGGATTCAGGAACGGGGATTGAAGGTTGTCACCTTGCCCGATGTTTACCAGTTTGGACCCAGCCGATTTCGTCACAAGGCCCAAGCAGAGGCCGTCATTCGTACTCTGGAAAACCACCGGTGGTTGACCCTTACACCAGGGGCCTCGTCGGATTTGTCCAACAAAAAAAGCAACAATGCCTGGAGGGTGAACAATGCAGAAATTTAGATTTAGGCACAACTCCCCTGCTAAAGTTGCTAAAGATGCTAAAGCAACTGTCTATGAAGGGTCCCCGGTTGCTAACCAGATGCTAAGGTTTGCTAATGTAGCCGGCGCAGACAATGAAAAATCAGAAACTTTAGCAGACATTAGCAGGCCTTTAGCAAGCCAAGACACCTGCAAAATCAATAACCTTAGCAAAATTAGCAGAATTAGCAGTATATCACATGTCATGTCTGAAAAAAACGATCCCCCATCACCGCCGGTAGAGTCAAAAGGAATCGAAAAAGCAGACATTCAGATCCCGAATCCAGAACCACCAACACCGATAACGTCACCACCGGCTATATGGCACCCATGGAGATCGAGCGATAGCGATAGAAGGGACCGGACTCCCGAGACCTGCCCGGCCAGGTGCAAAAAGACAGGACAGTGTTATCAACAAGCATACTTCACGGCAAAGCCCGGACCTTTTCCCGGTCCGGAATGTGATACCGTCTCCAGCTGCGTGTGGCTGGAGAAGAACCAATACCACAAATAGAAAGGAAATCGAAAAATGAAAACTGAAGAAGCTAATAAACTGGCGGCCTTGATGACATCATCCACCAACAACGCGGAACGATGCAAACTATTTTGTGAGCTGTCAGACATGACAGTAGACTATTGGTCTGGAAAAAATTGCTCAGAATACAGTGGAACTCCATGGGGCCGGGCTTTTATTTTTGAACTTGGCTTCGGGGAGGATGGAATATCACTGCCTTGGGATTATAGGAATAGCGAGGGGTATGGGTTGTTGCCCAAAATTTTTGAGCACATAAGGCTGCTGGATACAGGCAAGCGGCATCCTGATGGCACTCGTGTTGTGGCAATGGCATTGGAAATCCCCTTTGCATCCTACATGGTGGAAAAAATCTGTAAAGAAGAAGGCATATCCCCATGCTGATTGTCCGATCAGATAGAAACGGGCTGGCCCGATGGCAACTTGGGACCATCAAGACCATATGCACAGGGGAAATGTCCCAAGGCGGATTGTTTAGAACGGATCAAGGCGGCAATGATGCGCACATCGGAACTGCTGGATATGATGGTGCTGGATCAGCGCAAATCTCATGCGTGGG
>CALGAJ010000057.1 GCA_937951975.1 uncultured Desulfotignum sp. | reverse complement strand
AGCAGTTCTCCAAGCGGCATGAATGCGCATTGATTCACGCCGTCATAGATCACCAGCCTTCCTTTGAACAGACGCCAGGAATACTTATAAATTTCCTGCCAGCAAAACAGATTGGCAAAATTGTATTCACAGGACTCTGGCGCATATTTATCGATATAGATCTGGACCATCTGCCGGTCGGACAGTTCAAACCGGCCGGCCGTGGGAAAACAGATGGTGGGTTGAAGATCTAAACGCGCATGGTGATCACATCGGTTATACATAAATCAATCCTTTAGTCTGTATGGCGTGTGGCCGGGCATAGGCCTGAATCCCAATGAGTCATAAAACCGGTGGGTGCCGGGTTCACCGATCAGACCGATCCAGTCCACGCCATGTTCTTTAAGACCGGAGATCAGTGTGTGAATAATTTTTCTGCCGATGCCAATACCCCGGTATTTTTTCAATACAACCACATCCTGAATGTATGCATCGCTGACCAGGTCCGACAGAGCCCTGCCCATACCGATCATTGCTGTCTGATAAAACGCACCGACGAACAATGCGGAATCAGGCACCACCCGGGATAAAAACTGTGGATGCCGTTCACATGCCTGATCCCACCATCCGGCATCTTTGTACAGCCGCATCAGCTCGTCTGTATCCGCGGTTTTTAAAAACCGGCAGTTTATGGTGGACAAATCCAATGAATCCATGTCAGAACGCCTGCATCAGGGATTTGAACCGCTCAATTTCCGTATCACAGGGAAAATGGCGCTGGGACAATTTACGGATCATGGCCTGATCATTGAATCGAAGAAAGGGGTTGATGCGCAGTTCATCTGCCAGACAGGATGTCACCCGGTCAGGATCATATTTTTCAAGATACCGGACCACATCCGGTGTGTCCGGATCAATGGCCAGGGCGATCTCCACCGATTCCTTCACATAATCATGCCCGGCAAAAATCCGGGTGGAACCGGGGAATGCCATCAGTTTTTTCAGGGAATGATAAAATGCATCCAGATCTCTGGAAAAACAGTTCCCCACTGTACCGTTGAACAGGGTATCCCCGGTCACCAGAAAATTGTTTGCAAAAAAACAGACATCCTCATGGGTATGCCCCGGGGTGGTAATGGCCATCAAGTGTTCGTTTCCCACATCAATGGTATCATTGTCAGCCAGGTCCCGGCAGTCAATGTACTCGGCCCCGGTTTTTTCAATCATCCGGTCATTGCCGCAGGTATGATCCGGATGAAGATGGGTATTCATGACCCGGGTAATCCGGATGTTTTGATTCCGGACGAATGTCAGCATGTCGTCAACAGCACCGGGATCGACAGCTACTGCACAGGCGCCTGAAATCATCAGGTACCCCAGATTGTCCGGTCCGTATCTGAACTGCTCAATCTGCATCATCTTCCTCAGTGTCATCGCCTTCTTCATAGGCATCCAGATCGACCCGATGCTCGATATCCCCATCAAATTTATCATCGTAAAGTTCGGTCAGATCATCTTCATCCACATCCGGATCATCAAATTCCACATCCGGCAATTCGCCCAAATTAAATTCTTCAAACACATACCCGATGGCATCCCGCAGATTGCGTTCAAAACTCTCTGCATAATCCCCGTCTGAATCTGCTGAAAATTCATACTCTTCTTCATGTTCTTCAAGCAGTTCGGTCAGCTCCGATGCAACGGCATCGGGATCATCCATTTCATCACTGTAAGAGTCGATGATCTCGCTGAACAGGTCATACAGATCAAACGCATCCACTGCGTCACTGATTGTCATCCATTTTGACATAAAACAACCCCTCCATATATTTCAAACCACACGCCCTTAAAAATTTTTGATGACTTTTCGTTAATCATAAGAATAAACTGTATTGTGTCAAATGTCAGATACTTTTTTTCGGAAGGGCAATGGTAAATTCAGTAAATTTTCCAGGAATCGAGTCCACATGGATTTCACCCTGATGGAGATGTACTGAGCGCCGGGCAATGAAAAGTCCCAACCCGGTCCCTTTGTTCCCCTTATCGGAATAAAACAGCGAAAAAATTTTTTGCCGGTATTGTCTGTCAAGACCTTTGCCGTTGTCCCTGATTTTGAACAACACCTGGTCCGCTGTTTCAGAAACCTGAATGCGGATCGTCATTTTTTTTCTGTCATGTACCACGCTGATACAGGCATCCACGGCATTTTCCAGGATGGCCAAACAGGCACCGAACAGCACGGTTTTATCCATGATAACGTGAAAATCGTCACTGGGTTTCGGCGTATCCAGAATCAGTTCTATACCGGCCTTCCGGATGCGGGGATCCATGGTGGTCACCAGTTCCTGGATGAAATCGAACACAGACACCGGCTGAAGTTCCAGAGATCGGTTCTTGGAATGATACAGAATATCGAGTACCATTTTCCGTATCTTGGAGATGTTCTCACGAACAATGCCCCAGCCGTTGGATATCCTTTCAAAGTCTTTTTTTTCAAGCCCGGATCGAATCAGGTAATCTCCGCCGTCCAGCCCGGTCAGCAGGCCTTTGATACCATGGGAAATGGAGGAGATGTGCAGACCCAGGGCTGCCAGGTGGTCCTGCAGCTGGTGAATAACCGTGATGTCCGTACACATTTCCATGACATGGCGAATGCAGCCGCTGTCGTCCGGGATGGCGGAAGTCTGAATGAAAAAACGACGCGCACGGCCGTCCTTGAGCGTGACATCCATTTCCGCAGTATGGGACCGGCCGTCGGCAAAGGTTTCTTTCACCGGGCAGGTGTCACAGGGGATTGTGCGTTGTTGTTGCACCTGAAAACAGTACATGTCCGGGTTTTCCCCGAACTGGTCCTTGAACCGGTTGTTGGATTCCACGATCCGGAAATGTTCGTCCAGAATGGAAATATATGCCGGTGACTCGTTGAACAGCTGAACATACCGTTTTTCTGATTCCGCCAGTTTCCGGGTCTTTTCCGCCACCAGAGATTCCAGGTTCCGGGTATGGTCGGCCAGTTTCTCCCGGGTGCGGATCCTGTCATTCGCCCGTTTCAAAGCGATGTCAAGCACATCCTGATTCACGGGTTTGGAGATGAAATCAACCGCTCCGGTTTTCAGGCTTTCAATGGCCAGGTTGGCATCCCCGTATCCGGTGATCATGATCACTTCAATATCAGGAAATGACTGCTTGACCGCTTTAAGCAGCGCCATACCATCCATGCCGGGCATACGGATATCCGTGAGTACAATATCAGGCTTATGCGTCTTGACCATGTCAAGCCCTGTAAAGCCGTTCTCGGCCGTCAACACCTCATACCCGGCATCCGTGAGCGTGATTTCCAGAACCTCCCGGATTCCCTCCTCGTCATCGACCACCAGAATTTTATTTGTCAGGATTTCACAACAATCACACGCCCAGAACCGCCTTTACTTTGGCAAGGACCTCTTCGGGTTTGAAAGGTTTGGCAAAAAACGCGTCTGCTTTGGGAATGGAATGGGTCCGTCCGGACAGACCGGAAATGACAATCACCGGGGTGGTATACCCTTTTTTGGAAATTTTCCGGAAAAAACGGGGGCCCCATTCTTCGGGCATTTCCAGATCCAGCGTAATCAGGTCCGGCTGCTGATCCAGAAAAACATCCATGGCCTGTTTGCCGTCATCAGCGATACAGGTGTCAAATCCGTTATCCTTGAACAATGTCTCCAGGTACCGTGTAATGGCTGGATCATCATCCACGATCATTATTTTTTTTGTCATGGCCGTCTCCTTATTCTTTGACGTGACATTCACCGCACAGTACCGGTCCTTCACCCCGGTCGAAATGACAGTCTCTGCACAAATTGTGATAGGCTGCCTCCAGGGGCATGGGATTGTCCGGCATCGGTTTAAGGCTGTGACAGTCCGAGCAGTAGAGATCTTCACTGCTTTCATCAGGAATCAGTTCACCGTTTTCATAGACATGATGGCAGACACTGCAGTCATCATCCAGAAGAAAGATATGGTCGTCATGGGAAAACACGGCTCCGGGGCGCCGGGGTGAGTCAAACGCCCAGGGATCCAGACGCTCCAGGTCCTGTCCTGCATAGCTGAAAAAGCCGGTTCCGACTGCGGCAAAAAGCACGATCAGAAACATGATGAAACGGTTTGAGTATGCCATATCATGCCTCCGGCTCATAAATTTTCTTTTCCATGGTTTCATATATCAGGTCCCCCAGAAACTTGATCTCCATCTTCAAATCATAGTGTTGAATAATATCTTCCAGCCCGCTGTGACAATTGTGACAAGGCGCGATAAGCACTTCGGCTCCGGTGGCGGCAAGCTGTTCCGCTTTGACCCGGTTGTTCACCATGCGTTCCCCTTTGTAGGGCGGTCCGCAGTTGATGACCCCGCCGCCGGCCCCGCAGCAGTAGTTGTGCTCCCGGTTGGGTGTCATCTCCACAAAATCTTTGCATACCAGGTTCACCACTTCCCTGGCTTTGTCATGCAGTCCCCGCCCCCGGGACACATTACAGGGGTCGTGCAGCGTCACCTTTTTTTTGTATTTTTCCTTGATGGTGATCCGTCCCTGGGTGAGCAGTTCATGATAAAACGCCAGCGCATGCACGACCTCAAAAGGCGGCATCACCCAGGAGTTCCAGCGGTTGCCCATATCGTACACCGACCGGAACGCGTGACCGCACTCCCCCATGACAATGCGTTTGACCCGCAGTTTTGCTGCGGTTTCAAAGAATTTCCGGGCAATGCGGCCTGAAATTTCATTGTCTCCGGTATACATGGCCATGTTGCTGTTGTCCCAGCCCGGGCTGGATGGCATGGTCCAGTCCATGCCGGCCGCGTGCATCATGGTGGCGGCCTGATAAATCAATCCGGCCTGGAATTTGGGTTCCGGCGCGATCACGGAATACATGATATCCGCGCCGACCTTGTCCAGGGGAATCTGCAGGTCTTCAAACTCATCTCGGGCATCTTCCTCCTGCCACTGCAGAGTGTCGATCCATTCGTCATCCTTGACCCACATCTGATTCAGTGTCACGGAATGGGAATTGACCGTATCCTGTATGTACTGGGGTGTGATTTCCAGCTTATGGCAGATTCGACGCACCAGCAGCATCATATAGGCGATGTCGATGCCGAAGGGGCAGTACATGGCACATCGTTTGCAAGCATTGCACTCCAGATGGGAAATACGCACGGCCCGCCGGAGAAAATCTCTGGAGACATTTCCATCTTTTTTCAGCATCTGCCAGACAGTATTTTTCACCTTGGCCGCCGGCATGAACTGGGGATCCCGGTCATTGGACAGAAAATAACTGCACGCGTCGGCACACAGGCCACATCGCATGCAGGTTTCCACGTAGGCTTTGAACCGGGGACCGGTTTCTTTTTTCAAAACCTGTTGAATGACCTGCCGGATCCGTTCCGGAGTCAGTCGTTCAAGCCCGGATTCAATGGCAGGGTCCGTCGGTTTCTCAACAGCTGAAGGTGTGTCAGTCATGGCGTTTTCCTTTGTTTGCATTGAAATTTTTCCTCCTACCAGTCTCTTGCCTGTCTGACATGACCGAATTCAGACCCCATGTAGGCCCGGGTCAACGGTGCGTTCAGCATATGGGAAAACCGGGAAAACGGGATAATGATAAGCATCAGTTCTCCGGACAATATGTGAATCACAGTGATCCATTGATAGGCAACCCACTGATGATAGGCCAGAAACCCTGTCAAAAAAGGCAGCAACACCACCAGAATCAACAGATAATCCATGGCACCGGTCAGATATTTCACCTCCGGCACCCGGATCCGGCGGACGGCAAAAAAGATCAGCGCCGCAATCACCCCCAGGGTCAGCACATCAGCCACTGAATCATTCAGGGCGGGCCAGGATATTTGAAATGCTTCATTGATCAGCACGATATGGGATGCAAGAAACAGCGGCACCAGAAACAACAGAATGTGAAACAGATAGGATATCCCGTAATAGACGGGACTCAATCGGGCGCTTCTGGGAAAAAAGGGAATCAACCAGGCCCCGATGGATCGCAGACTGTGTTTCAGGGTCACATACGAATAAATATAGGGTTCCTTTTGGCGGACAGCACCTAAGATGCCCACCAGCTTAAAAATCAATCCGCCCAGAAATATGATAACCGATATCCAGACCATCGGGCCCATGATAAAGGCGATAAAACTGTTCATTGCCGTCTCCTTTAAAAATTTTGCCGGGATTACACACGGATGATCCGGCGTTTATAAATGCCGTTTTCAATGCCTTTGAGCAGCACTTTGGATCCGTCTGAACTGATCACCGGATCCGCCATGAAACTGAATCCGGACGCCACTGTTTTTTTATTGACCACCAGCTGATATTGACCCTGTTTCTGAATGACCACGGCCACCACCCGGCCATCCGGACTCATACAGGGAACAAACACCATGTCCGCTGCCATCTCCCAGGAGGTCTGATTGACAGCAAGATCCCAGACATCTTTGTGCTTGTAGACCGCTGCCAGGCTTGACCCGTCTTTGGAAAAATGAATATCAGAGATCATCGTATCCCAGGTTACATCCCACACGGTATCGTTGACGGCCACACTCCAGCGGCCGTATGGGGTGGAGACAATGGCGGCCACATCCTTTCCGTCGGGAGACAGGGTCAGATGCCAGAGCTGATCATACCGCCTTTTCCAGAAAGGGGCATCGTTTTTATACAACTGCCATTTTCCGTTGATTCGGACCGGGGCCAGCAGTGAATTCTCATCCAGAAATTCCGGTTTCCACACCGATTCAAACCGGTTTTCCCACAAGGTATCATTCTGGACAATGCCGTAAGTTTCCCGGTCCGTGCGGACCCCATATCCGATCTGTCTGCCGGCGCTATCAAAGCTGATGTCCCAGATATTCAAAAACCGACGGTCTTCCGGAATGCCATTGCAGGCCACACTGAAAACACCTTTTCTGAAGGCCTCCACATCCGCTCCCGGCATGGATGCCACCTGGACCACAGCCGCAGACGTACCGTTTGCAGTCATGACCGCGCCGGTCAGATTTTCATACCGGTCTTCCCAGGGGGTGTCGTTCACAATCACCCCGTATTCCGAATCCGACTGAAACGCTGCCCCCAGAACCCGCCCATCCTGACTTTTCATCATCTGCCATATGAAATCGCACCAGTGGGTCCATTCCTGTCCATTCACTGACAGTGTCCATTCCTCATCCCGGGCCACAAAAGCTGCAAACCCGCTGTCTGAAACCGGTGTCAAGCTCCAGATCTTCTCGTATTCACCTTCCCAGATCTTTCCGTTCACACAGACACTGAACGCCATGTCGTCCAGGTTGACAACAGCGGCAATATTTTCCCCATTTTGACTCACCTGGGGAGCCTGAACCCAATTGAAACGGGTTTTCCATTCGTCAAACGGTACTTCCTTTAACTCCGTCTCCCAGTCCCACGATGTCTTTCCGTTCATAATTTTTCTCCGAATTCTTACGCGGTTTTGGCCCTTTGAGTCCGCCTGGACTGAAAGTCGGACAATGCCAGATACAGGCCACCCACAGCCAGCTGGGCGCAGTGTTCATGATCCGGGGGCAATGTCTGAAGATAATCCACCACCTGTTCCGGGGTAATTTCCCATGCCTGATCAATGGTTTTTCCCCGGGCGAGAAACACCACTGCGTTGCAGCTGGCAGTGGTGTTCAGGCATCCATGGGTCATGAAAGACACCACATCCAGTACACCGTCTTTCACCTTGATGAAAAATTCAACCGTATCCCCGCATTCTCCGGTTCTTT
>CALGAJ010000056.1 GCA_937951975.1 uncultured Desulfotignum sp. | reverse complement strand
TGGGTGGCCACGGAAGCCCACGGCGGCAAACAGGTGAAAAAAGTCACCCTCAAAAGCCTGGACGGCACCGCGGAGAAAACCTTTGACTGTGATGTGCTGGTGGCTTCGGCCGGATTCACCCCGTTGACCGGCCCTCTGGTGGTCAACCAGGCCAAACTCAAATATGATGCCCATACCAATTTTTTTCTGCCCACGGATCTGCCGAAAAAAATGCATGCGGCCGGACGCCTGCTGGGATATGAAAACGCCCAGTCCATTGAAGCTTCCGGTCAACTGGCCGGTCTCAAAGCGGCCTATGACTGTGAAAACTGTTCCATTGCCGATCTGGGAGAGGCCAAAAAAGCCATGGAATCCGTGCCCGGCCCGGCCCGGGGCACCAAACTGGTGATGGCACCGGTCAAAGGCAGAAAAACCTTTATCTGTTTTGATGAAGACACCAGCATTAAAAACGTCAAACAGTCCATTGACAAGGGATTTGACGTACCCGAACTGATCAAGCGTTTTTCCGGTGCGGGGCTTGGACCCGGCCAGGCCGGAATCCCCGGTCACAACCTGCCCCTGTTCACAGCCAAATATCAGGCCCTGCCGGATATCAAGATCCGGCCCACCACGGTGCGGCCGCCTTTGGTGCCGACTTTGATCGCCACCTATGCCGGCACCAACCACACCATGCTCAAAAGAACGCCCATTGATGATCTGCAGCGCAAAGACGGCGGAATCTTCAGAAACATCGGCGTCTGGCAGCGGGCCAGATATTTTTCAAAGGATTTTTCCTGCAAAAAGGAAATCGAAAACGTGCGCACCAACGTGGGCATGCTGGACGGCTCCACCCTGGGAAAATTCAGAATCCATGGACCCGACGCGCTGAACGCATTGCAGCGGGTGTATGTGTCGGATCTGTCCAAGATCAAGCAGGGCCGGGTCAAATACACGGCCATGTGCAATGACGACGGCTGTGTCATCGATGACGGCGTGGTGATCAAGCTGGGGGAAAACGATTATTATTTTTCCACCTCCACCGGCCGGGCCGGACAGACCGTGGAATGGATCCGGTATCACACCCGGTATGACAACTGGGATTTTTCTCTGGTGAACCTCACCGATGCCATGGGCGTCATCAACCTGTCCGGCCCCAACGCCCGGAAAGTCCTGGAAAAGGTGGTGTCCATCGATGTGTCCAACGAAGCATTCGGATTCAGTGAATACAAGGAATTCAAGGTGGCGGACACCATCCCGGTGAAAGCCATGCGCTTAGGGTTCGTGGGCGAGCTGTCCTATGAGCTGCACGTGCCGTCCTCCTATATGAAAGCCCTGTGGCTGATTCTCAAGGAAGCCGGCAAGGAATTCAAGATCCAGAATTTCGGTGTGGAAGCCCAGAACGTGCTGCGTATGGAAAAATGCCATGTCATCCTCGGTCAGGAGTCGGAACAGCGCACCAACCTGCTGGATATCGGCATGGGATTTCTCTGGTCCCGGAAAAAAACCGGTTATAAAACGGTGGGCGTGGCCGCCCTGGCCCAGGCGGAAAAGGACAATACCCGCCTGAAACTGGTGGGATTTAAAATGGAAAACAATGGCCGGGCCCCCAGAGACGGTTCGTTGATTGTGGATGACCGGGTTCGGGGCCATGTATGCACCGCCAGAAACAGCTTCTCCCTCAATGAAGCCGTGGGCATGGCCCTGGTGGAAGGGGAAATGAGCCAGGTCGGCACCCGTCTGGCATTTTATGAAGATGAATGCAACGGCGAGCTGATCTACGGCACGGTGGTGGAAACCCCGTTCTACGATCCTTCCGGACAACGCATGAAAATGTAAGGAAACCATACACATGAAAGACATTAAAAGATATTCACCGGTGGAGTTCAAAGTCACACCGCTCAAAACCGAAACCCGGGACCACTGGGATGTGGTTCTGGAATACCACAACGAAGGGGACGGTCCCTGGCTGGTGGACCTGTGCCACCGGACCCGGCTGGACCTGCAGACCGGCGGCCTGGATGCCAAAAAACCCTTCGGTGTCACGATTCCGGCCACCCCCGGACAGTCGGTGCTGGACAAAGGGCTGCTGATCAACCGCATGAACCGGATCCAGAGTTCCATATATCATCTGGGTGCGGATGCCATTGAGATGCCCAAAGAAAGTGAATACACGGATGTCACGGAATCCACGGTGTTCCTGGCCATCATCGGCGAGCCCGTGTTTGCCATCTGTGAAAAACTGTCGGCCCTGGATTTTATGGACAAGAACCGGGAAACGCCGTTCCTGTATCAGGGACCGTTTTCCCATGTGCCCTGCCAGATCGTGACCCTGAGCCGGGAGGGGGAAAAATCCGGTATCGTGATGACCTGTTCCAGGGGATATGCCAAAGATATGGTGGATGCCATTCTTCACGCAGGCGAGGAGTTCGGCCTCAAACCGGCCGGTGAAAAACGGCTCACCGACTGGATCAACAGCTTGTAAACAGAAAAACGCCCGGGCGGTTCCCGGGCGGTGAAAAAATAAAATATGGTCTGACAAGACCGGTTTATTCCAAGGAGAAAAGACATGACCAAAAAATATGATGCCATTATCATCGGGGCCGGTGTGATCGGAACCCCCATTGCTTATGAACTGTGCAAGATGGGATACAAAACCCTGAACGTGGACAAGCTGCCGGATGCCGGTGAAGGCTCCACCGCCGGTTCCTGTGCCATTGTCCGGGCCCATTACTCCACCGAGGACGGGGTGGCCCTGGCCTATGAAGGATTCAAGTACTGGCTGGACTGGGAAAACTACCTGGACAATGTCACGGATGAAAAAGGCCTGGCCAAATACATGAACACCGGTTCCATCCTGATCAAGTCCGACGGGCATGACTGGCGCAAGGTCCAGAAACACTACGATGCCGTGGGTGTGAAGTACGAGGAATGGGATGTGGACACCGTCAAAAAACATGTGCCCCCCATTGACATGCACAAGTTCTGGCCGGTGCGGCGTCCCGAAGATCCCAAGTTCTATGATGAGCCCACCGAAATGCTGGAAGGCGCTATTTTCTGCCCGGAAGGCGGGTATGTGAATGATCCGGCCCTGTCCGCCCACAACATCATGCGGGCGGCCGAAGCCAAGGGCGGTGAATTCATGTTCAACGCGGAAGTGGTGGACATCAGAAGCGAAAACGGCAAAGTCAAGGGCATCACCCTGAAGGACGGCACCCAGATCGATGCGGACATCGTGGTGAACGTGGGCGGACCCCATTCCTTCAAGGTCAACCAGATGGCCGAAGGCGTGTGGGAAGGCTGCAACATCAAGACCAAGGCCCTGCGCCACGAGGTGATGTACTGCCCGTCCCCGGAAGGGTATGACTACCTCAACGACGGATATCACATGTCTGACGGGGATATCGGCTGCTATGAAAGACCGGAAGTGGGAAACATGTTCCTCATCGGTTCCGAAGACCCGGAATGTGATCCCCAGGAATGGGTGGACCCGGATGAATTCTATGCCGGCAAAGGCGGCCCGGGCCGGGACAACGTGCTCACCGATGCCCAGTGGAAAGCCCAGTGCTACCGGCTCGGCAAACGGATTCCCTCCCTCAAGGTGCCCAACCAGCCCAAAGGGGTGGTGGACCTGTATGACGTATCCGATGACTGGATCCCCATCTATGACAAATCCGACCTGCCCGGTTTCTACATGGCCATCGGCACCTCGGGCAATCAGTACAAGAACGCCCCGGTGGTGGGCCGCATGATGGCGGAACTCATCGATGCCTGTGAAAAGGGCCTGGATCACGACAAGGAACCGTTCCAGTATGAATTCAAATACACCACACGGACCCTGAACGTGGGCTTTTTCTCCAGAAAACGGGAAATCAACTATGATTCCAGTTTTTCCGTGAACGGCTAACATCGATACGGCAGCTGTTCGGCTGTAAGGCTGCACGGCGTGCTTTTATCCAGGGGCAGGGCCGGGGAAAACCCTGGCACTGCCCTTTTTATTGAGGTGCAAGACCGATGCGAATTTATGTATGCGTGAAACATGTCCCGGATTCCGCGGCCAACATTCACATTGTAGATCATCTGAAAATCGATGAATCCGTGCCGTTTCTGCTCAATCCCTATGACGAACATGCCGTGACCGAAGCGGTGGCGTTGAAACAACAGATGCCGGACAGTGAGATCATTGCCGTGTGCCTGGGCAAAAAAGGCGCGGAAAGCACCCTGCGGTCCGCCCTGGCCATGGGTGCGGACAGGGGCCTGCTGGTGGAGACCGATGCGGTGTGCGACAGCATGGCCACGGCCCGGGCCCTGCATGCCGCCATACTCAAAGACGGATCGCCGGACATCATTTTCACGGGCAAGGAATCCATTGACAGCGAGGGGATGCAGACCCAGTTCCGCATCGGTGCCCTGTTCGGTTTTCCCGTGGCCACCAATGCAGCGTCCCTGGATCTCACAGCCGGAAAAGCCGTCGTGACCTGTGAACTGGCCGGGGGGCGGACCCGGACATTCGAACTGACCCTGCCCTGTGTCATCGGGGCGGGCCGGGGGTTGAACACGCCCATCTACCCGACCTTTCCGGATGTGGTCAAATCCCGGAAAAAACCGATCACCACCCTGGCGTTGTCGGAACTGAATGTCTCTGCCGCACCGGGATCCGCAAAAATCGTTGCCATGACCCCGCTGGTACAGAAACGGACCCCCCGGAAAATCACCGGGGCCCCTTCGGAACAGGCCGCTGAAATTATCCGGATTTTAAAACAGGAAGCAAAGGTGTTGTCATGAAACAGGCAGGGATTGTCATTGAAATGGAACACGGCCGGGTCAAGGAAACCAGTCTCGGCATGATCACCCTGGCGGGCCGAACCACTGAATCCCTGACGGCGCTGGTGATGGACGGCATCACAGATGAGGTCACGGATCAGTTGGCAGCCCATGGGGTTCACACCATTGTGGATCTGGTTCTGCCTGAAGCCCCGGAAATCCGGCAGAATCCGGCAGTCCGGGCGGCGGCGGTGGTCCAGGCCGTCCGGGACCGGGGACTGGATCATGTCCTGGGATTATCATCCCCGGAAGGAAAAGACCTGCTCCCCCGGGTGGCGGCCCTGCTGGATGCCCCCCTGGTGATGGACTGCGTGGATGTGGATCTGGAGAAAGGTCTGGCGGAAACGTCCCAGTATTCCGGCAAGGTGATGGCGAAGATTCAGCTGACCGGGGAGACACAGGTGTTCGGGGTCCGGCCCAATGCGGTGCCGCCGGAGCCTAAACCTGTAAAGGCTGACGTCGTTGCCATGACCGGAGATAAAGCCGTTCCCGAAACCATCACCCTGGTGTCCTGGGATGACGGCGACGCAGAGGGCCGGCAGAGCCTGGTCGAAGCGGATATCATCATTGCCGGGGGCCGGGGATTGAAGAACAGGGACAATTTCTCGCTGATTTTCGAGTGTGCCCAAAAATTGAATGCCGTGCCCGGCGCCTCCCGGGTGGCGGTGGATGAAGGCTGGGTCCCTTACGCGCTCCAGGTGGGGCAGACCGGAGAAAAAGTCAGCCCCCAGGTGTATATTGCCTGCGGGATTTCCGGATCGATCCAGCATTTTGCCGGCATGAAAACCGCCAAAATGATCATTGCCGTGAACAGGGATGAAAATGCGGCCATCATGGCCAATTGCGACTATCAGGTCCAGGGCGATCTGTTTGACATCCTGCCGGAACTGATCAGGCAGTTGTGAGATGAACCGGTTATCCCTTCAGAACGCCCGGCAGTTTTTATTCGGCCTGGACAATGCCAATTTTCTGGCCATCTTTGACGAATACAGCGACGGGGTCATGATCACCAATGCCGACGGGATACTGGTCTATTACAACCGGGCCATGTCCCGCATCGATGAACTGGAACCCGAAGATGTGATTCTGAACCATGTGACCGATGTGTATGATCTGGACAACGAGACCAGTCTGATCATGCAGTGCCTCATCACCCGGCAGCCCATCATCGATCAGCCCATCTATTACCGGACCCGCAGGGGCAAGTTTGCCAACACCATTCACAATGTACACCCCATCTTCAACCGGAACCAGCTGGTGGGGTGCATCTGTTTTGTCAGAGATTTCCATGTACTCACCGAAACCCTGTCCATCATGCGTCTGCCTGAAACCCAGCACCGGATGCAGCAGTATGAGATCACATTTGATTCCATCATCGGCCGGGACAAGGCGTTCAAGGATGCCCTGACCGCGGCCCGCATGGCGGCCAACACCCCGTCTCCGGTCATGCTGTACGGCGAGACCGGCACGGGCAAGGAACTGTTTGCCCGGGCCATTCACAACCACAGCCCCCGGCATGAAAAAAAATATACCCCGGTCAATTGTGCGGCCATACCTGAAAACCTGCTGGAAGGGATTCTGTTCGGCACCTCCAAAGGGGCTTTTACCGGGGCCATTAACAAGGCCGGCCTGTTCGAGCGCACCAGCCAGGGAACGATTTTCCTGGATGAGATCAACTCCATGCCCGTGGGGCTCCAGAGCAAGATTCTGCGCATCGTCCAGGAAGGGAAAGTCCGGCGGGTGGGGGCCCTCAAAGAGATCAAGTTTGACCTGAAAATCATCTCTTCGGTGAACCAGGATCCCCAGGTGTCCATTGCCGACGGAAGCCTGCGGTCGGACCTGTTCTACCGGCTGGGGGTGGTGTTCATTCATATCGTGCCGCTGCGGGAACGGATGACCGACCTGCCGCTTCTGGTGGATCATTTCATCGACAAGCACAACAAAACCCTGGGCCGGCAGGTGAGAGGCGTGGAAGATGAGGTCATGGCGCTGTTTCACCAGTATCACTGGCCCGGCAATGTCCGGGAGCTGGAGCATGTCATCGAAGGCGCCATGAACATCATGGGGCCGGACAACCGGATCCGGATCAAATATCTTCAACCCCATTTCGCCCAGGGGCTCATCCATCACCGCCCGTCCGTACAGCGGCCGTCCCGGTGGGTGCCCCATGCCGCCAAAAGCACGGACATGGAAGAAACCGGAACATCCGACCTGCTGGTCAACAAAAACGAACACGAGAAAAAAATGGTGTGGCAGGCATTGATGCAGTTCCGGGGCAATATCACCAAATCCGCCAGAAAACTGGGGATTTCCCGGCAGCTGCTCTACTATAAAATGAAAAAATACCACCTGTCCCGGGATCAGTTCAGATAAGACCCGGGCTTCCGCTTTCCGGTTACCCCTGGTCTCTCAGAGAGTCCGGAATCTTACATACCGGGATCGGGTCCATCTTGTGGCGGTTGGCCCCATGCAGTTTCGCAAAAAGCACCAGCACCTGTTTTTCCCGGTCATTCAGCCCCCGGTCTTTTTTTTCTTTTTCAGACAAAGCAAGATAAGACATGGCCCATTCCAGCTCGTCATACCCGGCCCCTATCTGGCTTTCATCGGTGCGGTTGTCCTCCCACAGGCCGTCTGTGGGCAAGGCGGTCAGGATTTCATCTGAAATTCCCAGTTCCCTGCCGATGGCATAGACTTCCGATTTCATCAGATCCGCAATGGGCGAAATATCCACACCGCCGTCCCCGTATTTGGTGTAGAACCCCACCCCGAAATCCTCCACCTTGTTGCCGGTACCCGTGACCAGAAGCCGGTGGTGCCCGGCAAAGGCATACAAGGTCAGCATGCGCAGCCGGGACCGGGTATTGGCCATGGTCAACCCGTCCTGGATATCCGATGGAAAATGGGTCTGGATACCGGCAAACACCGGGGTCAGGTCCAGGTCTTTCGGGGTGACGTTGGG
>CALGAJ010000055.1 GCA_937951975.1 uncultured Desulfotignum sp. | reverse complement strand
GGAAATTGTCCATTCAATTTGAATTCATCAACATCGGCGGCGGACTGGGCATTCCCTACGCTCCCGATGACACCCCCTTTGATCTGGCCGCCATGGCACAGGGCGTTACCCAATCTTTAGATCGATTCAAAAAAACCAATGGCTGGGCCCCCAGCCTGTATATGGAAAGCGGTCGTTTTATCACCGGCCCCCATGGCGTTCTGGTCACTAGGGTCATCAACCACAAGCACATTTACCGGAATTATGTGGGCGTGGATGCGTCCATGTCCGCTTTAATGCGGCCGGGAATTTACGGGGCCTATCATCATATTCACATCCATGGGAAGGAACATCTGCCCGTATCCGGCCCGGTGGATGTGGTGGGCGGCTTGTGCGAGAACAATGACAAATTCGCGATTCAGCGGCCATTGCCTGAAACCCGGGAAGGTGATATTGTGGTCATCCACGATACCGGGGCACATGGACAGTCCATGGGTTTCAATTACAACGGTCATTTACGTCCCAAAGAACTGATGCTCAAAAAAGACGGCAGCGTCGTCCTGATCCGCCGGGCTGAAACCATGGATGATTATTTTGCCACCCTGGAATTTGAACCCCGGGTTCTGCCGGCGCCATGACCGGAAACAGACACTGGTGGTCAGAATTCTGAACAAGGAGAGATCATGTCCCATTGTATGGTTCTTGTTACCTGTAAAAACGAAACTGAAGCCCGTTCACTGGCATCCGGGATCGTGCATGACAAACTGGCCGCCTGTGTGCAGATGAATCCGGTGGTCAGCGTTTACACCTGGGAGGGCCGGGTTCGGACCGAAACGGAAACACGCCTGACCATCAAAACCAGAACCGCCCTGTATCCGGCCCTGGAATCATTCATCCGAAAACATCACACCTATGAGGTGCCCCAGATTCTTCAGATACCGATTACCCGGGGTCTGCCCGAATTTCTCGACTGGATCGACCAGACCACCGGGGCATGACACATTCCAGCCGACCCGGCTAATCCGGGAATTTCTTTGACACCCATGCCCTGGCAGCCGTTGGGTCCGCATCCGTCACCCCGGCCTTTGCCAGGGAATACACCAGGGCCTTGTCCCGGTCTTTCTGCGCCACCGCACACCCAAGCAGGCCGGACAGCGCGCCCACCCCTTTGTCATTGAAGGTCAGGGCGGTTTCAAAACAGGATTCCGCCCGGGCAATTTCCTGGTTTTTATACAATGCCCATCCCAGAAGATCATGGGCCAGATAAGACCCGGAGGATACCTTTACAGCCCGGTCAAACCAGGTCAAATCGATCAGTTTCCCGGCACTGCCGGTTTGGGAAATATAATTCAGATACAACGTTTCCAGACCCCGGCCCAGACAGTCCAGTCCTTCCCAGGTGATCCACTCCGGCCAGAAAACCGTATCGGTCCGGGGAAATGCAAGATCGGCAACCGCAAGCCACTCATGAAACCGGTGTCTGAATGCCACCATCCCGTCCGCCAGTGACAGCGGCAATGTGATGTCGTAAACAGGTCCCTGGATATCATGAAGGGCCATGAAGACCTGATATGTTCCGGCTTGCTCCAGACAATTGCCGGTCAGCCAGTACCGAATATTTTCCTGTTGTCCCAGGGCCTGAATATCGGGCAATGGGGGAATGCCCCGACAATATGCCGTGAAACTTGTTTCATCCTGAAATATTTTTTTCACCCGCCAGCCGAACCAGCATTCCGTCAACCCCGGGTGTACCCCGAACAGATTTCCCAGCAGAAAATGTATCCCCAGCCCGGCCCCGTTGAACGGCCGACCCGGATCCGGCACAAACGGCATGACGATGAGCCGGGGTTGTTTAAAATCGTCCATCATGATCCCCCTTTCATTCATTGTGCCAACCATATCCCAGGATTTGAAAAACAGCAATACCATCATGGTGCTTCCCCAAAGGCCCGCATTTTTTCTGTACTTTGACACAAAAGTATTTCATAATGACACGCATCAAATCCAACGGCTTTTTAACAGGAGAAAAAATTCATGGACCTCAGGGATGTATGCCCGAAAAAACTCCTCACACCCGAAGAGAGTGTCAAAAAAATAAAAAACGGGAGCCGGGTATTTATCGGGACAGGTTGTGGAGAACCCCAGCAGCTGATCAAAGCCATGGTGGAAAACCAGAGTGCCCAGGACATCATTGTTTACCAGATGCTGTCATCCTCTCTGTCAAAGTATATCCATGATGAGAAATTTTTATCCCGGTTTTCCATCAAACTGTTTTTTATCTCCGTACTCATGCGGCAATCCGCATTTGAAGGAAAAATTGATTATATTCCAGTGTATCTGTCCCAGATTCCCAAAATTTTTGAACACCGGGAAATCGGCCTGGATGTGGCCCTGATCCAGGTATGTCCGCCGGACAAGCATGGCTACTGCTCTCTGGGGATTTCGGTGGACATCACGCTGTCGGGAATGAAAAATGCCGATCTGGTCATCGCCCAGGTCAACCCGCAGATGCCGCGGACCTGGGGGGATTCCGTGGTACACATCGATGAAATCGATTTTCTGGTGGAATATGATGAGCCCATACTGGAATCGCTGGCCACCCAGAAAAATCAGAAAGTCATTGAACGTATCGGGCATTATGTCAATATGCTGGTGGATGACGGCGCCACGCTCCAGATCGGTTTCGGGCATCTGCCCGATGCAGTGATGCCGTATCTGGCAGACAAAAAAGATCTGGGCATTCACACCCAGGTCATCACCGACGGTCTGCTGCCGCTGTTTCACAAAAAAGTGATCACCAACCGTAAAAAAAATTACCTGCCGGATCGGGTGGTTGCCTCGTTGTGCATGGGATCCAAAGCCTTGTACGATTATGTGGATAACAACCCCATGTTTTATTTTAAATCATCGGAATTTGTCAATGATCCCAATGTGATCGCCAAAAACGACCGTCTCATTTCCATCAGTTCCGCACTGGAAGTGGATCTGACCGGTCAGGTGTGTACGGATTCCAAGGGCTATCTGTTTTACAGCGGTATCGGGGATCAGGTGGATTTCATCCGGGGATCGGCCATGTCCGAGGGCGGATTTTCAATTATTATCATCCCGTCCACAGCCCAGAATGATACGGTGTCCCGTATCGTACCCCATTTGAGTGAAGGGGCCGGTGTGGCCACCACCCGGGGCGACATCGATATCATTGTTACCGAATACGGGATTGCGGAAATGCGGCGTAAAAGTATTTACCAGCGGGTGATGGAACTGGCCCAGATTGCCCATCCCAAATTCCGGAAAGAGTTGATCGAAGAAGCTAAAAAACGCCACTATATTTTCCCGGATCAAGTGCCGCCTACCAGCCAGGATCTGATGTTTCTGGATTCCTACCATTATTCTTTGAAACTGGATAACGGTAAGGATATCAATTTCCGTCCTCTGCTGCCGTCCGATGAATTTGAATCCCGGCACTTCTACTATTCGTTACAGGAAGATTCCATTTACTACCGGTTTTTCAACAAACGCAAGGTGTTTTCCAGGGAAATGCTCCAGCAGCAATGGGCTGAGGTGGATTATCGGAGAAACATGACGCTGATCGGAGTCATGCAGGCCGGACAGCGCAAGCAGATCGTGGCCATCGGTTCCTATGCCGAAGCCACGGAAAATGCTGCAGAGGTCGCTTTTCTGGTCAAAGAAAACCTCCACGGCTTGGGCATCGCCTCTTTTCTGCTGAAAACCCTGGAAAAAATTGCCAGAGAAAACCATTACACCCGGTTCATCGCCACGGTACTTGCGGAAAACCGAAAAATGCTCAAAGTATTCCAGAAACGGTATCCCCACGCCAAATTCGTTCGTTCCGGCAGTGGGGAGATTGAAGTGGAAATGCCCTTTGACTGAAACGA
>CALGAJ010000054.1 GCA_937951975.1 uncultured Desulfotignum sp. | reverse complement strand
CCATTGCCAGGGATTGCAAGATCACAACCCTTTATAAAGGCTGTACCGGGATTCAGGCGATAGACCTTCTCAACCGGAAACTCTTCAGGGACCGGGGTAAAACGGTCCGTACCCTGATTCGGGACATGAATCACCTCATTGAAAAAACCTTGGGCCAAAAAACGGTGGGTACCCTGGGCCGGCAGTTCAAGATTTTTGTGGATCGATTCTCCCGGATCCTTTCCCGGCTGGAAAAACAATTTTTAGCCAAAGATCGCAACACACTTTTTGCCCAGGCCACCCCTTTCATGGAGGCGATGGGGGATATATGCCTTGCCTGGATGCATCTTTTGAGGGCCAGCACCGCAGAAGATGCGCTGGCCGGAAAAGACCTTGCCAAATCAGACCGTGGTTTCTATAAAGGTCAGATCAGGACCGCCTGGTTTTTTTATCATACTGTCCTGCCGACCACAATGGGTAAAATGGAATCCCTGAATGGCTATCCAGCTGTGATATCGGATATTGATGATGCAGATTTTGGGGGCATTTAATCAAAATGAAAAGGAGTTTAAAAGCCCATGATTTCACAATTCTGCCTGACCTGTGTGGTGGACACAGGGTCTGAGGATCTGTCCAGACATCTGACCCATCACAATCATATCCTCCTCTTTCAAAAGGCAAGACAGGCCTATCTGGCTCAATTCGGCTATACGGAACAGAATATCGAGGGGTTAAGAATGTTTGTGGTGGAAGTCCGCTGCACATACAAGCACGAACTCTTTCACCGGGATAAAATCGATATCAGATGCCGTATGGATGAGATCGGAAACAAGGTTTTTTCCATGTCTTATACCATAGAGAGGGGAGAAACGCTTTGCGCTCTGGGGATGAGCAAGAGTGTCTGTGCTGAACCGGGCGTTAAAAAGGCGGTTTCTCTGCCCCGCGCCTTTCTGGAAAAGGTCAGTCAATATGAAGGGGATGAACGTTTCTGACAGGTAATTGCATTTAGGTAACCCGGGCGTTTTTTCCTGAATTGTCCCGAATTTCCAACGCGCTTTAACACACAAAGCCGTCTTTGACCAGAGACCGGCCCGGTATCAGGGTCTGGGTCCGTTTGATTCCTTCAATTTTCCGGATCTGGTGATCCAGGAACTCGGCAATGGTTTCCGCGTCCGAGGTGAGAAAATCCCGCTGAAGTACCACTTTCACCAGCACATCGATATTCCCGTGAATCGTGTGGACCTCCCGGACTTCATCCAGTGCGAACAATCGATCCGCCAGTGCCTTTTCCGTCATGGCGTCCGTATCAATGAGAATGAATGCGGTGATGGTGCGTTTCATCTCCGGGTACTCCGGGGTTTGTTTTTCCAGCATCGCGGTTCTGAAACCGGCCATGCTTTTGGGGATGAGCCGGTCGATACCGATGCCGTATCGCCGGTTGGTGCTGGAGTCCCAGTGATGATAGGCAATATAGGAGTACAGGTCGGCAAGGGTCCGTCCGGGAAAATGTTTGAGCAGGTCCCCGTTTTGGATGATCGTGGTCATGGGCAGGTAAATGGTATGGTACCAGTCTTTGGCGGCCCGGATGAAATCGCTTTGTTTACCGGACTGGGATGTCAGGTAATCCTGGTGTTTAAGAATCTGCTGTTCCAGATATTTGTATTTCCCCACCTCGGTGAGATCGATTTCCCTGGGCAGTCCGGTTTTTTCCAGAAATTGTTTTTTTTCCAGATACAGCAGGTTTTCCATGGTGTTTCTGCTGGATAAAAGTTCCACCACCTTGGCCCTGATTTCCGTCCATCCCAGTTCCTTGGCCGCCGCCACCCGGTGGTTTCCGTCCAGGACATAATACTGGTTTCGGATCTGGTACAGTTTAACCGGGGGGATGGCTTTGCCCTGGCGCATGGCCTGCTTGATTTCCGTAAACCGCTGGGTGGACATATGTTTTTTGGGCCGGAACCGGGAATCAAAATCCCCGTATTTGCCCACACTGCCGATGATGTTTTCCAAAGAGATGGTCTGAATGCCGTGGTCGACAAACTTCACATCTTCTTCCTGGGCCTGCTGTTCATGGAACGAATCCACGTGATTGGAGGTGTCCTGCCGGGCGGCATCGGCCGAAAACAGGTATTTGAAAAAATTTTTCATGGCTCAGACCTCTATGAATGTATATCCGCAGGTGTTGATGACCTGTGTATGGTTGACGCGTGTAATTCTATCGGATTGGGTATCAAATTCCCGGTGTATGTGTCCATGGATAAAATAGCCGGGCCGGTATTTTTGAATCAGGGTGTTGAAGCAGTCAAATCCCCGGTGGCACAGGTCTTCTTTGTCATGGATATGGCGGGGCGGGGCATGGGTCACGACCATGTGAATCGGTTTTTTGCGCCATAAGGACAGCCACAGGGAAAATATCTGTTTTTTCATCATGGCTTCGGTATACTGGTTGGCACCGCCGTTGTACCACATGGACCCCTCTAAACCCAAAATGTTGACATGGTTGAACGTCATGATGCGCCGGTGAATATTTTGACATCCCACGGGATTGGAAGGCGTATACCGGATATCATGATTGCCTTTGACATAAAACAGCGGGCAGTCCAGGCGGTCCCGGAGAAACGACAGAAACTCCGGGTCCAGATCTCCGCAGGAAACGATCAGATCAACGGATGGCAGCGTTTTTGTCTCCACCTGCCGGATCAGGGCGTTGTCCTCGTAATCGGACACGGACAGAATTTTCAGACCTTGGGCCGGCATTGGCTGATGATTCGGTGTATTCATGTTTTCCAAAAGGCTGTGAAGCGTTAAACAATGGTATAAAAGTGAATTTGCCAGGATGATACGCTAGAGAGACGTTTGAGGTCAAGAAGGATAATATTAATGATTTTAGCTGGTTAGAATTATTGATAAAATATTGCTTGCCATTTCTTTCGGTTATGTTAAGTATTGATGTTAATTCAATAAACAGGTGATAAGTCCATTAACACGACTTGACGGATATCTTCAACCTTAAGGGATGCCGGAAAAGTCAAACCCAACAGTGAGGAGGTAAGATGAAAAAAATTTTAGTTTCTGTGTTTGCTCTGGCTTTTGTTCTGATCGGCACCCCTGGTTTCAGTGCTGACATCGAACTGGCCAAAAAATCCACCCTGGAGTCCATTGTCAAGTCCGGTAAAATTCGTGTGGGATTTGAATCCGGGTATCTGCCCTTTGAAATGACCAACACCAAAGGCAATTACATTGGCTTCGACATTGATATGGCAAAACATCTGGCCCGGGCCATGGGCGTGACGTTCGAGCCTGTGAACACGGCATGGGACGGTATTATCCCATCATTGCTGACAGACAAGTTCGACATCATCATTTCCGGTATGACCGTCACCCAGGAAAGAAACCTGGCCGTCAATTTCACGGATCCCTACATTGTTGTGGGACAGGCCATTCTTCTGAACAAAAAGCATGAAGGGGTTATCAAATCCTATAAAGACCTCAACGATCCCAAATACGTTGTCTGTTCAAAACTGGGCACCACCGGAGAACAGGCCGTGAAAAGAATGATCCCCAAGGCTACGTATAAAAGTTTTGAAGTAGAAATGGAAGCAGTCATGGAAGTGGTCCAGGGCAATGCCGATGCCACGGTGTATGATCTGCCGCTGATCGAGTTTGCACAGGCCCAGCATGGCGAAGGCAAAACCATTGCCCTTACTGAGCCTTTTACCTTTGAGCCCCTGGCAATGGCCATCAAAAAAGGGGATCCGGATTTCCTGAACTTTTTGAACAATTTTATCCGTCAGTACCAGAATGACGGCAGATGGCAGCAGGCCTATGACAAATGGATCAAATCCAACGATTGGCAGTCTGAACTTCAGGAATAACCGCGATTGTCGCAATTGCATCAGGAAATGACAAAATAAAACCGGACCGACGGAATTTTTTTCTGTCGGTCCGGTTTTTTTAAGGTTAGATATATGAAACAGAACATATCCAACATCAAACGGCTGAGCAATCCCACGACGTATGTTCTTTCTGTGCTCGGATTTTTTGGTCCTCTTTTTCCTGTCAATGG
>CALGAJ010000053.1 GCA_937951975.1 uncultured Desulfotignum sp. | reverse complement strand
AAACGCGTCCCTGTGCCTGGTGGACCGGATCTTCACCCGGGTGGGGGCCCTGGACAATTTAAGTGCCGGCCAGTCCACATTCATGGTGGAAATGGAGGAAACCGCCAACATCGTGAACAATGCCACGCCCCGGTCTCTGGTGATTCTGGATGAAATTGGCCGGGGCACCTCCACGTATGACGGCATGAGTATTGCCTGGGCCGTGGCCCGATATCTTCATGAACTGGCCGGGAAAGGCGTCAAAACCCTGTTTGCCACCCATTATCACGAACTGATCCGGCTGGTGGACACCCATCCCCGGATCCGGAATTTTCATATCGCAGTCAAAGAATTCAACGACAATATCGTTTTTTTGCGACAGTTGAAAAAAGGGGGGACCAACAAAAGCTACGGCATTCAGGTGGCCCGCCTGGCCGGGATTCCCCATGAGATTATTGAGGATGCCAAACAGATCATGACTGCGATTGAACAACCGGAAGACAGGCAGATACCGCATGAACCGTATGTTCGGAAATCCGCACCCGGAAAACGAAGAAAAAAAAATATCGCCGATGGGCAGATGGAGCTGTTCAGCACCGGGGAGACCGAATTGGTGGAGATGCTCAAGCAGGTGGATATTTCCGAAATGACCCCGCTGGACAGCTTGAATTTTTTAAATGAAATGAAAAAAAAGGCAGGTATTTGAATCATGTCCCGTAGGCGACCGCATAAAATATGCCTGAAATCCGTGACACTTGCGGGCGTCATGATCTGCATGTGTCTGTTTTGTGCGGGTTTCCCGGAAACCGCGACGGCATCGGTCCCTAGACAGGAATACCTGGCGGCGGATGCCTCGTTCAAAGAGCTCCGCCACTCACCGGTCAAGCGCCAGAAAATCTCGGAATGGCTGCACTGCATCCATCTTTATGAAGCCATCTATAAAACCCACCCCCAGAGCACCTGGGCCCCGGCCGGCATGTACCGGGCATCTGAACTCTATCTGCAGTTGTTCACCCTGTCCGATGAATCGATGTTTCGAACCCGGGCGGTTGACCTGCTGATTCGAATCCGGAACAAATACCCGTCATCAGCTTACAACGAGCGTGCGGCGTCCCAGCTCAAAGCGCTTTCGGAAAATCCGGATCCCAAGGCCCATCCTCCCCGGCATATCCGTTCGAAAAAAGCGGAAACCCAAAAAAACCGTCTTTCTGACATCGCAAATGAGACTAAACCTGCGGATACAGCGGAACAGACTGCGAATGTCGACCCGAAAACCACTGACATAGATGCCGTTTTGCAGGATTTATCCCCGGATTCAGAAAAAAGCAGGCCTGTCCCAGAAAATAACCCGGATTCCGATAAAACCGACACAGACGCCTATATCACGGACCTGCGATTCTGGTCCAACCCGGAATACACCCGCATCGTCATCAATGCGGATCAGGACCGGTCTTTTTCCCACCATCTTCTCAAAAAAGATCCGAACCTGAACATCCCGTTTGAGCGACTGTACGTGGATATCCCCCAGACCCTTCTGGGAAAAGACGTGGCGGAACATACGCCCATCAATGACGATTTGCTCAAGCAGGCCCGGGCCGGTCAGTATCTGCCCCATACCGTGCGGGTGGTGGTGGATATCAAATCCTTTGAAAATTATAAAATTTTTTCCTTGAACGACCCGTTCAGAATTGTCATTGATGTCTGGGGCAAGGGCAACGGAACAACGGATCCGGGCCAGACGCCCCAAATAGCGGCTCAGGCGGACAAGCAGATTAAAACCAGTCCCATGACCACTGACAATCTGAAATCCTCGGATATTGCCCGGCAACTGGCCCTGGGCGTACAGAGGATCGTAATCGATCCGGGCCATGGGGGCAGTGATCCCGGAGCACCGGGTTATGTTAAAGGGATATGGGAAAAAGACATTGTGCTGAAACTGGCACACAACCTGGCTGACAAACTTCGGGACCGGCTGAACTGCACCGTGATTCTCACCCGGGACCATGATAAAAAATTGACCCTGGAAGAACGTACGGCCATTGCCAACACCCAGCGGGCGGACCTGTTTATCTCTCTGCACACCAATGCGGCCCGCAACAAAAATCTGGCCGGCATCGAAACGTATCTTTTGAACCTGGCCACGGATGAACAGGCTATTGCTGTCGCGGCCCGGGAAAATGCCACGTCCAAAAAAAATATTTCCGATCTTGAATTCATTTTAAGCGATTTAATGAAACACGCTAAAATCGGTGAGTCCACCCGCCTGGCCAATGATGTTCATCAGTCCCTGGTTCAGGGAATGATGAAAAAATATTCAAAAATCACTGATCTGGGTGTCAAACAGGCCCCGTTTTATGTGCTGTTAGGTGCCCGCATGCCCGCCATTCTCGTTGAGACCTCGTTTGTCTCCAACAAACTGGAATGTGAACGGCTGCTGGATGCCGCATACCGGGATGATTTATGTGATGCCATTGCCACCGGGGTCAAAAAATATGTGGACGCGACCAATCCACGGCAATTATGATATAAACCAAAAATCAACCGTCAGCAAAAAAGGAGATAGGATCATGCCCTTTGAAACCATTCTTTTTACCAAGGAAAATAACATTGCACTGATACAGTTCAACCGGCCCAAGGCATTGAATGCATTAAACAATGAATTGTTTGACGAACTGGACCAGGCCCTGGACCAGGTGGCGGCCGATACCGATATCCGGGTCCTGGTTCTTACCGGGGCCGGAGAAAAAGCGTTTGTGGCGGGTGCGGACATTGTGGAACTGAGCCGCATGACCCCGCTGCAAGGCAAAAATTTCTCCAGAAAAGGACAGAATGTGTTCTCAAAAATCGAGAACCTGCCTATCCCGGCCATTGCCGCTGTGAACGGCTATGCACTGGGCGGCGGTTCTGAAGCGGCGCTGGCCTGTGATTTTATCTATGCCTCTGAAAAAGCCGTGTTCGGTCTGCCGGAAATCACCCTGGGCCTGATTCCGGGATTCGGCGGTACCCAGCGCCTGGCACGCCTGGTGGGAACCAACCGGGCCAGAGAAATGGTGTTCACCGGTAAAAATATCACGGCCCAGCAGGCGTTGGAATACGGCATGGTCAACCAGGTGTGTGCACCGGATCAGCTCATGGATACCGTGATGAAAACCGCTGCTCTTATCGCCTCCCGGGGACGGGCATCTTTGCGGGCCGCCAAAGAGGTGATCCACAACGGCAGCAATGTGGATCTGGAAACCGGATGCCGGATTGAAAACGATGCATTCGGCCTGACCATGGCCAGTGAAGACGCAAAAGAAGGCACTGCCGCATTTCTTGAAAAACGAAAACCTCAATTCAAAGGAACACTTGACTAACCCGGCCGAATTTCCGCCGGGCGGAAAGCATGTTTGCAAAAAAGGAAACCCCATGCCCATTTTTGATATTGATTTTGAAACCATGCCCAGGGAGGGCCTGGAAGCCATCCAGTTGCGGAGACTGCAGACAACCATAGCACGTGTTTACGCCACGGTGCCGTTTTACAGGCAGCAATTTGACAACGCAGGGATTACCCCTAAAGACATCCAGTCCCTGAAGGATCTGCAATACGTTCCCTTTACCATCAAACAGGATTTAAGAGACAATTATCCTTACGGCATGTTTGCCGTTCCCATGGAACAGGTGGTGAGAATCCACGCCTCTTCCGGCACGACCGGCCAGCCTACGGTGGTGGGTTATACCCGGCGGGATGTGGACACCTGGGCCAATCTCATGGCAAGGAGCCTGGCTGCGGCCGGTGCCGGCGCCGGAGATATTATCCACAACGCATTCGGTTATGGATTGTTCACCGGCGGCTTAGGCGCCCACTATGGGGCGGAGCGGCTGGGGGCGTCTGTTATTCCGGTTTCCGGAGGCAACACCAAACGCCAGATCACCATCATGAAAGATTTCAAACCCACTATTTTATGCGGCACCCCTTCCTATATCCTTCATCTGGCGGAAGTGGCGGATGAAATGGGGGTGGATTTCAAGGATCTGTTTTTCAAATCCGGTATTTTCGGTGCAGAACCCTGGACGGAAAACATGCGGCAGGAACTGGAATCCAAGCTTCATCTCAAGGCTGTGGATATTTACGGGCTCAGTGAAATCATCGGACCCGGGGTCTCCATTGAATGCAAAGAGGAACAAAAAGGGCTTCATGTGTTTGAAGACCATTTTATTGTGGAAATCATCGACCCGGAAACCGGTGAAGTGCTGCCCTATGGCGAATCCGGAGAACTGGTTTTCACATCCCTGACCAAAGAAGCGTTTCCGGTGATCCGGTACCGCACCCGGGACATCTCCTCGTTAAACCCGACCCCGTGTGCCTGCGGCCGCACCTTTGTCCGCATGACCAAGCCGGCCGGCCGTACCGATGATATGCTGATCATCCGGGGTGTGAATGTGTTTCCTTCCCAGATCGAAAGCGTGCTTATGGAAAACCAGACGATCCGTCCCCATTACCAGCTGGAAGTGGATCGGAAAGGAAACCTGGATACCCTGACGGTCAAAGTGGAAATCAACGAAGGGGTTTTCAGTGACGACATCAAAAGTCTACAGACCATGGAAAACAAAATCGCCCATGATATCAAAGAGATGCTGGGCGTCACCGCCAGGGTGAGACTGGTGGAACCCAAAACCATTCAGCGAAGCCAGGGCAAAGCCGTTCGGGTCATCGATAACCGAAATTTTTAAAAAGGAGACTGACATGCTTGCTGAACAGATATCCATATTCATTGAAAACAAGGAAGGCCGCCTGGCGGAAGTCACTGCTATTTTACGGGATGCGGATGTGAATATCCGGGCCCTGTCTCTGGCCGACACCACGGATTTCGGAGTGCTGCGCCTCATTGTCAACGACAATGAAAAAGCGGAACAGGCGTTGCGCAAGGAAGGATTTACCGTGGGAAGAACCAAAGTACTGGCCGTGGAAGTATCGGATGAACCCGGGGGGCTCAACAAAGTTCTGGATCCTTTGTGGATGCAGAATGTCAATGTGGAATATATGTATGCGTTTGCCAATCCCCAGTGTAAGAATGCCATCATGGTTTTCCGGTTCGACGACCATGACAAGGCCCTTGAGATCCTGGAGAAACATCAGATCAAAGTGATCACCACCGAAGACATTTCCCGGTTGTGATACCGGATTTTAACAGGCGGTATCTCTTTTCTCTTTGAACAAAAAAAAGGTGCCGGGTTTTTATAAAACCCGGCACCTTTTTTTGTGCTATTCTTTTATTGATTGGATTTCAGATCAATGTCCGCCGATCGCAGCGGTTGCTGCCTGCAGTGCCGGATGCGCATACATAAGGATCAGAGATACAACCAGTGCATAAATACACAGAGACTCGATCAGAGCCAGACCGATCAGCATGTTCACCTGAATTTTACCGGCTGCTTCCGGGTTTCTTGAAATACCGCTCATTGCGCCGTTCAACCCCAGGCCCTGTCCGATGCCGCAACCAAATGCCGCAATACCGATTGCCAGACCTGCAGCCCATACACTACCTACAAGAAATTCCATTTTTGACTCCTTCTTACATTAAAAGTTAAACAAATCTAACGTTATACCAAACGGGCTTCTTCCATTTCCCGTAAAAAAACTTTATCAATGCGCTTCTTCAATGGCACCGGCGATATACATGGTGGACAGAAGAAAAAACACGAATGCCTGAACCAGCGCCACGAAAACACCCATGGCCATCACCGGCAGCGGTGCCAGAAACATGCCGCCCAGCATCAGAAGGATGAGGACCACCAGTTCATGTCCCATCATGTTTCCGAACAGACGAAAGGTCAGAGATAAAACCCGGGCCGTGTGAGCAATCAATTCAATGGGGAGAAACAAAGGAATCATCAGAGGAACCGGTCCCAGAAAATGCTTGATATACTTGAAACCGTGATGCCAGACTCCCACCACATGGCTCCATCCCACGGCGATCAATGCCAGGGCCATGGTCGTATTCACACTGGCGGTGGGAGGATACAGCGACGGTACCAGTCCCATGAGGTTGCCCACCAGAACGAAAAGGAATATGGTAATCAGCAATGGATAGGATTTGCGGCCTTCTTCTCCGGTGATACTGACCACGAATTCCTCCATGCCGGAAATCAGCACCTCAAATACATTCTGAGCGGTTTCAGGCACCAGAGATACGCTTTTTCCCGCCAGCCAGCCGAAAATGATTAAAATGAGCATGGCCAGCCACATATAAGTCACATGCGGATGACTCGCCGCCCATTCTTCCAATCCAAACACTCCAAATACAGATGTCAGAAATAAATACGGATGTTCCACCTTATACCGCCTCCTTAAAATATAATCTTGTCACCACAAGCACTGTCACCAGGAACACGCTTGCAACCACCACTGACAGGCCTGTAAGCAGCCCCAGCGGATGAACGACGTGATTCGATATCAGCAGAAAAATTAGAAGACCGCTGACAGCAAACCGGATGTAATACTTTATGAGAACGCTTCCTGTCAGGGACCGTCCTTTTTCCATGACCTTCTCGGGTCGGATATCCTTTTCGATGGTACGCTTTAAAAGATGGAAATTGATCGCCACAATCAGTCCGCCGGCCACAACGCCCAGATAAAACGGGGTAGCAGAAATCATCACCGACACCATGGCAGTCAGAGTCAACAGCAGCCAGTTGCATTTTGTGACCATATCCACAATTTTTGTCAGATCCTGCATTTAATAATTTTTCCCTTTTTTCCCGGCCCGGACAATATTACTGAATCCGGCGACAATCCCGATGATCAACCCCACAAACATCAGGACCGGGTTTGTGTCAAACTTCTTGTCCAGCCAGAGACCCAGCCCAAGACCGATAAAAATCGACAGGGCCACGGACATACCCAGGCTGGCAAAATACCCTAATTCTCTGATGGTTTTACCGGTTTCTTTTTTCATCAAATGCCTTGTTTTACAAGCGGTCAATGGCTGTTCAAAGATCAATTTATCTGTGTGCAAATATCATATGCTTTCAGCGAAGTCAACGTGAAAAAACCCCTGATCCGCCATTCTTTTCATGCCTCAGGTCAAACCGATGGCACAGGCGAACCGCCCGGTTTGTCCGTTCTTTCGATAGGAAAAAAACGTATCGGAATGGCACCGGGTGCACTGTTTCATGTTCAGGATATGGGACGGGTTCACACCCCTAGCCGTCAACTGGTCAAAAGAAAGTGCCCAGAAATCAAAATATGGCCGATCCTGAAATTTATATTTCCACAACGATTCGGGGATCTCTTTTTGATAATGGATGAACTGGGCACAGCAAGGTCCCAGAGATGGAGAGATTCCTGCCAGGATCCGACACGGGTCACACCCGAATTGCTGGATCATGACATCCACACATTGTCCGATGATGTTTTTTACACTTCCCCGCCATCCGGAATGCACGTTGGCGATGACTTTTTTTTCAGGATCCGCCAGCATTACGGCCTGACAATCCGCCACCTGGATCACCAGGGCCAGCTGTGTCAGGTCGGTCACCACGGCATCTGCGGCCAGGGCCTTTCCGGTTGCCGGTTTTCCAGCTTCCCAGAACAGATCCGGATCGATTTTTTCATGTCCGGCCAGCACCAGAACGTCTTTTCCATGGACCTGGTTTAAAAAAACAGCCCGGGGCATGTTCAACCACGCCAGTATCCGACGCCTGTTTTCCATAACCGCAGTCGGATCATCGCCGGTGCTGAATCCCACATTCAAGGAATCAAACGGCGGCAGACTCACCCCGCCCCGGCGGGGAAACACCCCATGAACCAGATGTGGGCAGTCTGAAAAATGGGAAAATGTCATTCCAGGGCCGGGAGAGGATATCACGGTGTTTCCTTGCAGTACAATGCGCAGATGCGCTGGATTATGGCTGTGGTGGAAATACCCGGCGCCAGGTCGATCCGTGCCACCCGCCCTCTTTTGGCCTTGACAACATCCGCACCCACAATCGCATCTTCTGTCCAGTCCGCCCCTTTCACCAGAACATCCGGACAAACCGCTTCAATCAGGGTCAGGGGATCGGGTGCATCAAAGAGCACCACATAATCCACCATTTGAAGGGCCGCAACCACACTGGCCCGCTGATCCTGGGTGATGACAGGACGCTTTTCCCCTTTGATGGTTTTTACAGACATATCTGAATTAAGCCCTATAACCAGGACATCCCCCAGTTCAGCCGCGGCTGACAGATATGTGACATGTCCGAGATGGAGAAGATCAAAGCATCCATTGGTAAAGACAATGGTTTTTCCCTTTGTACGGAGATCTTCAGTGATTACAGCGATATCCGAAAAATCGACAATCTTTTTAGCAAATGGTGTCATGACCCCTTCCCGCCCTGTGGACAGTTGATTCATCCGTGTTGCGTTCTTGATATTTCATGCTTACCATATCCATAACAAACAAAATCTGCAACCGGATTTTCATCTTCCTTCCAATCATTGAATCTCATGTTCTTTATTGACTTTCCCGGCAATTTTGGGTAATTAATAAAAATTAAGAAATGATTCATAATAAATTAATCTTATTCAAGCAATATTGGTTTTTGACAAAATATTTAAAATAAAATGTTGGTTAAAACCTTTTTATATAAAGTCTATAGGGAGAAATGCTCATGGCCAAATCTTTTTTAAAAGGCAAGCACATTCTGGCAGTAGATGATGAAAAGGATATCCTTGAGACCATTCAAGAGATTCTGGATACAGCCATCGTGGATTCTGCAGCTGATTATGAAACCGCATCGGAAAAAATTTACACCACCCGGTATGATCTGGCGATTCTGGACATTATGGGGGTCAATGGGATCAAACTTCTGGAAGAATGCGTCCAGCGGGATATACCGGCCATCATGCTCACCGCCAATGCCATGAATCCCCAGGCATTGATCGAGTCCATCAAAAAAGGGGCCATTTCCTATCTGTCCAAAGAACATTTAAGTGATCTGGACACGTTGATAGAAGAATTCATGGATGCACAGAAACAGGGAAAGCCTACCTGGAAGCTGCTTTTCGATAAACTCGGAGATCACTTTGATCTGCGTTTCGGTGACAACTGGAAGGATGAAAACCGGGATTTCTGGGATGATTTTGAACGGCACTGGACCGTATCCAGAGGGATCCAGGAGCGGCTGCGCCACAATCCCGACATCATGAGCAAAGGCATATAGCGCGCCCGCCGGCAGGGTTGCGGCGGACGCGGCAATGAAGCGTTTTATCGGCTAGTTATATCCGAACATCCGGGGCAGAAACAGCACGACCTGGGGAAAATAGGTCAAAAAGAACAGGACACTGATCTGGATGATCAAAAACGGCCAGATGGCCCGGGACACATAGATGATATCCCTCTTGGCCAGAGAGCCGGTGATAAACAGACTCACGCCCATGGGCGGGGTACAGTATCCAATGGCCAGGTTCACGGTCATGATCAGCCCGAAATGCATGGGATCCACACCGAACGGCCCTAGAAGCGGCAGAAACACCGGTCCCAGGATCAGGGTGGCGGAGATGATGTCCATGAACATGCCGATGATCAGCAGCAGGATGTTCATGGCCAGCAAAAACATGATCGGCGACTGGATGGTGGAAACCACCACTTCGGCTACCCGGTTGGGAATGTTTTCAAAGGTCAGATACCGGCCGAAACAGGTGGCCGATGCCACGATAAGCAGCAGGGTGGCCGATGTGACCGCAGAACTGACGGTCACGTCCTTGATATCGTTGAAACTCATGGACCGGTAGATAAAATATTCCACAAAAAGCGCATATACCGAGGCCACCACCGCGGCCTCATTGGCGGTGAACATCCCGGAGAATATCCCGCCGAAGATGATGACAATGAGCATCAGCGCCCAGAACCCTTCCTTGAAAATCGCCAGCAGATCCCCCAGTTTAGGGGCGGGCAGCCGTTTGATATCGGTCCGGTTCCGGTATTTGAGCCAGCTGTAGATGCAAACGCAGAAAATAATCAGCAGCCCGGGGATGAACCCGGTGATGAACAACCCTTCCAGCGACACATTACTGATCATGGAATAAAATATCATGCTGATGCTGGGGGGAATGATCACGCCCAGGTTCGGGGAGGTGGTCATGAGCCCCAGGGTATATTTTTCATCATACCCGTTTCTCATCAACGCCGGAATCATGAATCCGCCCAGGGCCACCACCGTGGCCACGGTGGAGCCGGAGATGGCCCCGAACAGTCCGCACCCGATGACCCCTGCCATGCCTAACCCCCCCGGCAGCCAGCTCACCAGGGCATTGGCAAGATTGATCAGTTTTTCCACGGTTTTTCCCTTGCTCATGATATTGCCGCAAAGGATAAAAAACAGCACCACCACCAGAGAAAAATTATCCAGACTCCGGAATAAGGTCTGGATCAACAGCCCCAGGGGCATGTCCAGAAAAAAAAACAACCCGATAGCCGCGGTGAAAAACAGACACAGAAATACAGGCACATAGGTGAACATGCACCCCAACAGAATACACAGAATAATCAGATCACTAGTCTGCATGAAAAAAGGCCCTTTTTATTTTGATGTAAAATCCTGAACCATCACCTGAACCGTCCTGAGAAACACCATCAGGCCTGTCACCGGCATGACGGCGTATACAACGACCAGGGGAATCTGCATGATGATGGTTTTCTGGTGGGTCAAAAGCTGGAGATGGGTCATTTTATAGCCATAATAAATCATCATCCCGGCAAACACCAGCATCAGGATATTGGTGTAAAAGGTCAGGCCTTTCTTGAGTTTGGGAAAAATCTGAACCACGGCGTCAATCCGGATCATGGCCCGCTGCTTCACCGCCACGCTGGCGCCTATGAACGTGGAGTATATAATCACAATCCGGACCAGTTCTTCACTCCAGGCAAGGGTATAATTAAATCCATACCGCAGCACCACATTGAAAAACAACGCGATCAGCGCGGTGATCACAATAATGAAAAGGGTCCATTCTTCAAAATGACTGGCAGCTGTATCCAGTTTCTTCAGCATTTTCCCAAGCATATATAACCAACTCCGGATTCAATGATTGATAAAAGAGTCAGGCCTGCTCAAAATAAACAGGCCCGCCCCGTCCAATATTCTGGTATTATTCGCTTAAAAAATCCTGCACTTCTTTCAGGAAATTATCCGGTCTGTATGTATCCCCGGGGTACAGTCTGTTGATTTCTTCGGCATATTTTTCATAGGTGGGCTTGCTCTGTTCTTTGAGAATGTCTATTTCCGCATCCGGCAACTGGATGAACTCAACGCCTTCCCCCTGGGCCGCCACTTTGTTCTCTGCTTCCCAGACAGCCGTTTTTTTCCGGTTCTCAGCCGCCACATCGTGTACCGTCTCAATAAAGGTCTGCCGCAGATCATCGGGCAGGCTGGCCAGCCATGCTTTGTTGAAAATCCAGATAAACAGCCCCTGGGCATAGTTGATCTCGGTAAAATATTTGGCCACTTCAAATTTTTTGGTCAGGTAGCACACGGCCAGGGTGTGGTCCAGACCGGTGATGACGCCCTGTTTCAATGCCACCGGCACATCCGGCCAGGGCATGGCAACCGGGTTGAATCCCCAGTTCCGGTAGGTCAGCTGATTCACGGCGGCCTCGGCGGTTCTGAACTTGATTTTCTTGGCATCGGCAATGGTTCTCACCGGCTCGGTGGTGGCCCAGCCGTAATGGCCGTATCCGGTGATATCCAGACCGGTGATGCCCTGATGATCCATGGCATTCAGAAAATGACTGAACAGTTTTTCATTGGCAATGAACTTGTCCAGTTTTTCGAAAGAATCCACCAGAAACGGCAGATTCACGATGCCGAACCGGGGGCCTAAGTTGGTGGATGCCACCGAAGACACCCCCATGCCCTGGATCGCTCCCATCTGGAGCATGTTGAGCACCTCCACTTCGCCGCCCAAAATGGACAGCGGCTTGAAATCGATGTAGATCTGGCCATTGGTCCGTTTCCACAGCTCATCACGCATCTCAAATCCGGCATGGGTGCCCACCAGGGCGGGTGTGGACACATTGGAAACAATGCATTTGTACTTGGCTCCGCCGGGATCGAAATTCGGTTTCCATTTGTCCAGGGATGACGCCATGGCCAGTCCGGAGCCGATAACCATAAAGACAGCTGCGGTTAAAACCAGCAGTAAACTTGAAGATGTGCGGGATTTCATCATGTCTGTTCCTTTCCTAAATAAGTTTAAAATTTTAATGTTATCAGAACAGCGGGATCTTTACCTCCACACTGGTGGTAACTTGAATCGGACGGAACTTACGCCAGTTGTTTAAACGCCTCTTTACGGCCGGTATATTTTTGTCTGAGCTGGGGTTTCATCAATTTTCCCGTGGGATTTCTGGGAACTTCATCAAACGTCACTTTCCGGGGCACTTTGTACAGGGACAGCTTGGTTTTGGCAAACTCGATCACATCCTCCTCGGTCATCTGCCGCCCCTCCTTGAGCTGGACCACAGCCATCACGATTTCCACCAGCCGGTCATCCGGATACCCGATACAGGCCACATCATCGATATCCGGGTGATCCATGAGCGCATCCTCGATTTCCACGGGGTAGATGTTTTCCCCGCCGCTGGTGATCATGTCTTTCATGCGGTCCACAATATAAAAATACCCGTCTTTGTCTCTTTTTAATAGATCTCCGGTGTAAAGCCAACCATTTTTTATGGTCTCTGCGGTTTTTTCAGGATTGGAATAATATTCATACATCATGCGCGGGGTCCTGAACACCAGTTCCCCCACCTCGCCCGCCGGCAGCTCTTCGCCTAAAGGATCCACAATTTTGGCTTCCACACTGAACGTGGGCTTGCCGATGGACCCGGGCTTGGTCAGGACATCCTCGGGGTACAGGTTAAAGGTTCCCCCTCCCCCGCCTTCGGTAATCCCATAAATATTGGAGACCTTACAGGGCAGCTTTTCCACCAGCTCTTTCATGATGTCAAACGGCACGGGCTGGGCCCCCACTTCCATATATTTCCAGGAGGAGAGATCATAGTCAGACAGCCGGATCGATCCCTTGTTCATGGCATTGAGTATGGCGATGGCAATAGGCACGACAAACAGGGTATCGGTGCAGCCTTCCGCGGCGATGGCCTCGATGATCCATTTGGGATCCTTGAAATCCCTGATAATGGTGCCGGCGGCACCCGTGGCATAAAACGGCGCCCACAAAAACAGAGTCCCGGAATGATACAGGGGCAGAAAAATCAGGTAATTGTCATCTTTCTGTACAAAATAGGTCATGCCGTTGCCGACAGCCGTGCTGTTCAAAGAATAGTGCGTGTGGAGCACCGGTTTGGGCTTGCCCGTGGTGCCCGAGGTGAACATCATGGCCAGGCCGTGGTCCCGTTCCACCTGTACCAAAGCATCCTGTGTATTTTCATATTTCTGGATATCGGCATAATCGGTCATGTCCGACGGCACCTCTTTGCCCACACAGATAAAATGTTTGATGGTGGTCAGCGTGTCCTGAATCGGCTGCACCACCCCCAGAAATTCCGATCCCAGGATGAACACATCCGGGTTGCACACCTTTGCCGCGTACTGGATATCCGGGCTTTCGAAACGGAAATTCAGCGGCACCACAACCGCACCCAGGCGGATGATGGCGTAGTAGGTGACCAGCCACTCCAGAGAATTGTTCTGGAGATGCATGACAAAATCCCCTTTTTTCACCCCCAGTTCCTTTGCCAGATAATTGGCGGTGCGGTTGATCTCGTCATTGAATTCCTGCCAGGTAAAGGTGCGCCTTGTCCCTTCCCCGGGTGTTCTTTCGATCAGGCAAACCTTGTCAGGAATGTGTCTTGCATGGATTGAAGCATAACCTGAGTAGTTCAATGATCCCTCCTTATCTTTTACGGTTGATGTCCTCCTCAGAAATTGACCTTGTCCAGCCCCTTGAGCCCTAAAATTTCACGGGCTTCATCCGAGGTGGCCGGCACCAGGCTCATCTCTTTTGCCACGTTTTTGACCATCTTGACCTGGTCGGCGGATGCCTTGGCCATAACGCCCTTGCCGGCATAAACGGAATCTTCCAGCCCCACCCGCACGTTCTGGGCCCCCATGGCCATGGCCGTGGACGTGATGGGAATCTGATACCGGCCGCCGGCTGCCACGGACCAGGTGAAATTCTTTTCACCCAGCACTTCTTTGGCTTCATCATGAATCAGGACCAGGTGCTTGACGGACGGGGTCATCCACCCCACCATGGGACCGAACACAAACTGCAGGTGCACCGGCAGTTTCACCAGATTTTCCTCCATAAGCCATTTCACATAGGACACATGGCCCAGTTCATAGATCTCGAATTCCGGTTTGGTGTCAATCTCCAGAAAGGTTTTGGCATAAATCAGGTCGTCGTTGAAGGTAGGCCGGAACGTCACGTTCTTGCACAGCTCCAGATAGTCTTTTTCCCAGTCATGCTTGAATTCCTTGAACCGGCTGGCAATCTGGAAAATACCGAAGTTGAAAGGCGCCGGATCAAAAGAACACATTTCCGGTTTGAGTTTCTTGATGGGGATCAGTTTTTCTTCCGTGGTCTGGTTCATCCCGCCTCCGGTGGTGGGCAAAAGAATCATGTTACACCGGGATTTGATTTTGGAATGTACTTCTAGAAACAGGTCCGGATCGGACACCGGCAGGCCGTTTTCAGGATTCCGCACATGAATATGGGCAATGGCGGCTCCGGCCTCCCATGCCTTGACCGCATCCGCCACGATCTCATCCGGCGTGATGGGCAGATAATCACTCATGGTGGGAATGTGAACCGAACCGGTAATCGCTGCGGTAATGATAAGCTTATCCATACACTGGCACCTCTCTGTTTAAAATGGTTGGTATTGATTTTTACACTTTGTATTCTTCCTCCATATCCAGCAGAAACATCTTTTTCACTTTAATGTTATCAATGATAAAAGACGATTTAATGATCTGGATGCCTTCTATCTGTGTCAATTTTTTGTTCATGAACTTCCCATAGGTTTTGATATCCCGGGCCGCCACTTTGAGAATGAAATCATCTGCGCCGGCAATCTGATAACATTCAATCACTTCGTCCAAAGCCATGAATTTCTCCTTGATCACAGCCACGGATGACAAATTGCTTAAATTCAGACTGATGTTCACCATGGCAATGATGGAAAGCCCGATTTTTTCGGGATTCACCACTGCGGTAAAATGGGTGATCACCCCTGCCAGCTCCAGGCGCTTGACCCGTTCAAGCGTGGCAGGGGCGGATATTCCCACAATTTTTGACAATTTTGAATTGGTTATCTTCCCATTTTCCTGAAGCGTGTTCAAGATTTTTTTATCAATTCTGTCCAATACCATTCGCATCTCCAAAAAAAGTTATAAAAGCAAATGGGTATATTTTTCTTTGATCAAAGGCAACAGTTCTTTCAAGGTCGCATCCATTTTATCCACAAGCATATCCATCTCATGATCGGTAATTTTCGTGGACAAAATAAACAACCCCCTGGGGATATTGAAAATTCGTTTGTTAAGCAAAGACAGATGCATCAGGGTATGCAGTTCCTCTTCAGATGCCAGGACATCAGAGGCCTGAACCGTGGGCCGGTTCACGAAATGCAGATTGAGCAGGGATCCGATCTGATTGGACTGAATATTCAGCCCGTTGTCCTTGATGCTTGCCAGAAGACCTTTCTGGAACCGGTCTCCCATGGCATTGATGGCGGTGATGGATTTTTCGTCATATTTGGACATGGCGGCAAACCCGGCCTGCATTACGGTTTCATACCCATTGAAGGTCCCGGAATGGTACAGGGGCTTTTCCGTGTTTTCATGGCAATAGATGTTCATAAACTCGGCCCTGCCCCCTAAAACACCGATGGGCAGGCCCCCGCCCACCACCTTGCCCACTGTGGTGAGATCCGGGGTCACGCCGTACAGGTTCTGGCATCCGCCGATATTCACCCGGAAAGAAAAGATCTCGTCAAAGATCAGCAGGACCCCATGATCCTGAGTGACTTTTCGGATCCGTTTGAGAACGCCCTCCTTGGGCAGGACCACGCCGCCGGCCCCTAGAAACGGCTCCATGATCACCGCGGCCAGGTCGGGCGCATTTTCCTTCACCGCTTTTTCCGCAGCATCCGGGTCATTGAACGGTACTTCCATCATGTCCGCGGTCATGCCTGCCGGAATCCCGGCGGTAATCACGTTTTTCTTGGTGGACGCAGCCACACAGTCATGGGTGCCGTGGAACCCTCCGGTCATCTTCAGGATCTTGTCTTTTCCGGTGATGGCCCGGGCCGTTCTCAGGGCGAACATGGTGGCCTCGGTACCGGAGTTGAGAAACCGCACCTTGTCAAACCCCGGCACCCGGTCACACAGCAGTTTGGCCAGACGGTACTGGCCGTCCGTGGGGGTGGAATACTGGGAACCCCTCTCAATGCCCGCCTGCACCGCGGCCACCACATCCGGATCCCCGTGACCGTGCACCAGAGCCCCGTAGGCATTGGTGACATCCAGCAGTTCATGGCCTTCATGGGTGTAGACATGGGCCCCTTTGCCGTAGTCGATGTGGATGGGCCAGGGCTTGAAATAACTCAAGCTTCTTGTGGCCCCCCCCGGAATATACTTGACCAGGCGCTGGTGCCGTTCTCTGGACGCCGGATAGGTTTCCCGGTACTCATCAACAATTTTCGCTGCAACAGGATGCGCTGACATAATTCCTCCCCCCCTATCATTTCCTAATCTCTTTTATGAACAATGAGCAGTTCTCCCACCGCATCTTCCACTCTTTTCACGAACTCCCCGGATTCGATCCGGGACTTGAGCTTCTCCATATCGTCAATGTACACTTTGTCCTTGCCCATGTAAGCCAGGGTTTCACGCACCGCGTCATACATGATCTTTCCGGCGGGGCTCAGTTTTTCCGGTCCCCGCAGATCGGCTGCCTGGGCTGCGCACAGCAGTTCAAATGACAGAATATGGTTGGTGTTTTCCACGATTTTTCGCGCTTTTCTGCCCGCGATCAGGCCGAAACTGACGATATCCTGAAAATCCGCCGTGGAGGTGATGGACTGGATGGAGGCCGGCACCGCCAGGGTCCGGTTTTCCGCCACCAGCGATGTGGTCATGAACTGACCGCCCATCAGCCCCATGCGGACCCCGGTGTCTTCCTTGCACAAAAACGGCGGCAGCCCGGTGCTGTGGGCCGCATCCATGAACCGGTCGATGCGGCGGTCGGACACCACGCCCAGGGTGACCATGGAAATGCCTAAGCAGTCCATGGCAAAGGAGATGGGCTGGCCATGGAAGTGGCCGTTATGGATAAAAGTGTCGAATTCAGTGAAGATCAGCGGGTTGTCATTGCTGGAGTTCAACTCCCTGAGCAGCACTTCGTGGGCATGGTTCACCGCTTCCTTGGTGGGTCCCACGAACTGGGGCGTGCACCGGATGGAGTAGGCATCTTCCACGGGAATGTCGGCCACGGAAATGCCTTCGTGTTTTTTGAGCACGGCCTGGAGTTTGAGGGACAGCTCCAGTTCGTCAATGGCCAGTTCCGATCCGATGAGCAGTTTGGTCAGGTTCATGGCCGTGGCATACTGGCCGGGATGGTATTTCTGCTCATGGACCCGGACGTCAAAGGGATTGATCCGGCCCATCAGGGTTTCAATGGCGAACGCGGCAATGATGTCCGAGTTTTTCAAGGTGTTGGTGGCCTCGGTGATCACGGTGCAGGCCAGGCCCACCATGGCGGAGGTGCCGTTGATCAGGGACAGCCCTTCCTTGGCATTCAGATGCATGAGCTCCACACCGGCCGCGTCCATGGCGGCCTTGCCGGGCATGACTTCCCCTTTGTACCGGGCTTTCCATTCGCCAAAACCCACAGCGGCGATGCACCCCAGGGGTCCCAGATCCCCGCTGGTGCCCAGGGACCCTTTCCGGGGAACCAGTGGAAACACCTGCTTGTTGATCATGTCCAGGTAAATTTTAAGGTTTTTTTCCTTGATCCCGGAATATCCCCGGCACAGGGAATTGGCCCGGGCGATCATGAAAATTCGCACCAGTTCGTCTTCAAAGGGTTGGCCCACCTGGGTGGTGATGCTTCTGACCAAATTTTTCTGAAAATCGTTGTCCCGCTCCTTGGGCAGCAGATGGTCCACCAGCCCGCCGCAGCTGGTGTTCACCCCGTAAATACAGCGCTCCTCATTGGCCCAGGTATCCACCATCTTCCGGCAGTCCCGGATTTTGGGCCAGTTGCCCTCCTTGACTTCCACCTGCATGGACAGGTCATGACCTGCCTGCATCAGTTCTTCAATGGTCAAGGTGTACCCGTCCAGAATAAGGCGATTGTCTTTGATCGGCATAGCGTCCTCCTAAGGATTATATGGTTGGCTGTGATGGTTATCTGCAGGGAAATGTTTTCAGGTTCCGGATTGATCCACTCTCAAATTTTCCCTGATGTAAACCTAACCAGATCCCGGTTTGTCTGTCAAGCATATTTTTTAATTTTATAAGGAGTTTTTTCTTTTTAATGACATATTATTCCAAATAAACCCTTTATTAAGATTTTTTTTTAATTTTTTAGCAATTAATGCCTAATTTTATCTAAAATATCCGGAGAAGCTGAAAAATTCTTGAAGACTTGGTATAAATTGATTAATTTCCCGTCAACATATATCAATGTCATGACCGTTTTGGAGAATTGAGTATGAAAATATATACCGGCACCGGAGACAAGGGCAGAACCAGCCTGTTCAGTGGGGAACGTGTTTTAAAATCAGAACCGCGCCTTGATGCCTGCGGCGGAATTGATGAACTGAATGCGTTTACCGGCAGCATCAAAGCCCATTGGGAGATCACGGACACGATCCTGGAAAAAGATATTGACAGGATTCAGTCCTGGCTTCTGGATGCGGGTGCCTGGATTGCCACCACACCGGATTCTCCGTCAGCAGATTCGTTGACCCCGTTCACCAATGCCCCGGCCGGACATCTGGAATCCGCGATGGACCGCATGTCAAACCAGCTCCCTGAACTCAGGCAGTTCATCCTGCCCCAGGGTCACCGGTCCGCCGCCAGTGCCCACATGGCACGAACCGTCTGCCGAAGGGTCGAACGTGTTGTTTTGTCCCTGTGCAGACAGGAAAACCCGGAATCACCCATCACAGAACCTATGGAAAATATCCTTGTTTTCCTGAACCGGCTGTCTGATTACTTTTTTATACTCGCCAGGTACCTGAATCATCGGCATAAAGTGAAAGAATTGTTGTGGAAACGTCCATAATGCCTTTCATCATTCAACTGATCCGGCGGACATGGCTGACAGACACCATCTTTGAGCTTGAGTTCACAAAACCGGACCGGCTTGCATGGTTACCGGGCCAGCATATCCGGTTTGACTTTGAGGACACTGACAGAGATTACACACCCGTCTTTCCGGCAGGCGATTCCTGTATCCGGATCTGTGTCAGAAAAACCGGCCGGAGCCGGTTCAGTGATTACCTGTCCCGGTGCCCGGAAGGAAAACACTTCAAAATTTCCGGCCCCCACGGCCATTTCCTGTACCATCCTTCCGGAACAATGGCTGTTTTCGTGGGAACCGGCACAGGTGTGGCCCCGTTTGCCGCATATGCGGCATCCGGCGTGTCAGGATTCATCCTTCTTCAGGGAGCAAGAACTTTGGATGAATTGATTTATCGGAACCTGCTTGAGCCAAACAGCCGGCAATATGTGCCATGTATCAGCCGGGCCGCAGATGCGGGTCCGGTTTTTCATGGCCGCGTCACCGATTTTCTCAAAACCCGGCTGCCGAAGGGCAAGTACCGCTTCTATTTGTGCGGCAAAAGTGAAATGATTCAGGATGCCATAGAAATCGTTGACGATAAGTTTTCTGAGTCAAGGATATTTTTCGAGCGATTCACCTGACAAACTGAAAAAACGTTTCCAGAGCCGGTTTCTCAATGTTCTTTCTTGGTCACTTTTTCCTATATTTTCACTTGACAGAAAAAAAACAGAAGACTACATCCTATAACAATGTTCACCTGTGTTTTTTGATTATTACCATTTTGGGGAGGAATGTATGAAAAAACTGTGTCTGTTCAGCCTGATGATCTTGATTTTTTGCAGTTTTACCGCCGGCGCTGCCCTGGCGGAAGCACCGATTGTCGGAAAATGGAAAACCATTGATGATGAAACCAATGAACCCAAAGCCATTGTCCAGATTTTTGAAAAAGACGGGCAATATTACGGCAAAATCATCGAGCTGTTTCTGAAACCGGATGCCAATCAAAATCCCACCTGCGACAAATGTGCGGAGGATGATCCCAGAAAAGACCAGCCCACACTGGGCATGGAGATTCTCCAGGACCTGAAACCGGACGGGGACGCCTATTCAGGCGGCACCATTCTGGATCCTAAAAACGGCAAAGTCTATAAATGCAAAATCTGGGCGGAAGGGGATGAACTCAAGGTTCGGGCCAGCATTCTGTTCCTTTTCCGAACCCAGACCTGGCACCGGGTGGAGTAGGATTTCCCATGTGTCGGCTTTGAAATCATGCACGCTGTTTTAAAGGGATGACAGGGTGCAGAACGTATCGTAAAATGCGGCCTGTTCCCCCATGTCCGACAGGCCGGCCCGGGTAAGAAAATTCACGGCACCGCTTTTATGCCACCATCCCTGGTGCATGAAAGCGGTGCCGTCACACACCGTCTCATCCAGAATCAGCCGGGCGGCCACCTTCCCCTGCCGGGTGGCGACACACACCTTTTTTAGTCCAAAGATGCCAAGGTCCCGTGCAGTTCTCCGGTTCACAGACACGGCCGGTTCCCGGTCTTCAAACACAAACCCTTGTGAATGCATGGACCGCTGGGTTTTGCAGGTGAGCAGCCGCAAAGGAAACCGATCTTCCCCCTGGGAGGGGGTTACGAAACAAGGCAAAGGCGATTGCCCGGCAGCTTCAGCGGTTCGGCTGAAAATTTCGATTTTCTGAGACGGGGTGGCAAATCTTTTATCTGTCCAGGGGATGTCATGACCGGGAATGCGCAGGTATTCATTGGCAAGGGCCTCCAGATCCGTGTCCGGTTCTTTTCCTAAGCTTTCCAGCAGCGGGGCCGCACATTGGTCCAGGTATTCCCGGGAAGAAGAAAATCCCAGCGTATCGATGCCCATGTGCTCTGCCAGGGCCAGATAAAAATCAGTTTCCGGCATCAGGGTATCCGGCGGGTCCACCGCTTTGTGTGAATAGTTGAGTACATGGGAGTACATGGAGGTGGCAAAGATATCTTCCTGCTCGAACACGGTGGCGGCAGGCAGCACCAGATCCCCATGCCGGGCCGTATCTGTCATGAAATGGTCAAACACCACCTTGAAGGGGATCCGGTCAAATCCTGAGACCACTGCTGCCAGATCCGGACTCTGTGTCAAGGGATTGCCGCCGGCCACAAACGCTGCGGCAATGGGAGGATTATCCACGGTCTGTAAAAAATGTCCCAGCATGGGGGCTGGAAAAGTCCGGGTGTGTTTCACCCGGGCCAGACTGTTTTTTTCCGGCCGGTTCAACAGCGGGGCCAGGGACCTGGACGCGTAATTGGCCCCGGTGCCGGGTCTGCCCACATGGCCGCACACCGCTGCCAGGGCATCGATGCTTCGCACCGCGTTACCGCCGTTGGCATACCGCTGCATACCGTATCCCATCCAGATCCCCGGGGCCCGGGCTGTGGCATAATCCCGGGCCAGTTTCCGGATGACGGCTGCGGAAACCCCGGTGATCCCGGCTCCGGTTTCCGGTTCAAATGCCTGGACATGCCTTTGGAATGCATCAAATCCCAGCACATGATTTTCGACAAATTCCGGATCAAACAGATTTTCCTGGATGACCACATGGGCCATGGACAAAGCCAGCGCACCGTCGGTCCCTGGTTTCACCGCCACATGGGTGCTGATGGCTTTGGCTGTGTCGGAGCGGATGGGATCGATGACAACAATGCGGGTGTGATTTTTTTCAGCCTGTTTGAGCAGGGTGTAAAAATGCAGGCTGGTGGCTTTGGGATTTCGTCCCCACACAATGACCAGATCGGAGTTGAGAACATCTCCGGGCAGATGACCCCGGACATCCCCGAAATCAAAGGTCTGGGCCGCCATGCCCGCGCCCCAGCACAGGCTGCCGGAAAACCGTGTATCTCCGCCCAGGCAGTTGAAAAAAATGGACTGGATCCGGCTTTTAACACCCCCGTATCCATCGCTGGTATAGTTGAGCACCCCGGTGGGCCCCCATCGGTCATGGACAGATGCCAGGGTGGCGGCAACGCGGTCAAGAACCTCAGCGTAAGTTGTACGTACAAACCCGGATTTGCGCCGGACCATGGGATACCGCAGCCGCTCAGAACTGGCATGTCTTTGTATCAGGTCCCGGCCCTTGGAACAGATCACGCCCCGGGTCAACGGATGATCCGGATCCCCCTTGATATCCATGATCCGGTTTCCGTCAATCGTGACCTGAAACCGGCACAGATCAAAACAGTCCATGGGACAGGATACCGGAACGGCGCGGGTCATTTCAGAACATAACGGATCATTTAAGCAGGTTGCGCAGCCGCAGGACCGAGCAGTTGGCTTCCTTGACCACCCGTTGGGCACAAGTGCTGGAAAATGCCTCGTTCACGGTCCGGCTGCGGTTGTGGTATACCACGATCAGATCCGCCCCCCATTTGTCCGCCATTTTCAGAATCTGCTCGTAATGCTTGCCCACCAGTATTTTATGCGAGACATTGGCCCCTTTGCAGTTTGCCGCCACAAATTCATCCAAAGCTTTCTGAAAATGAGCCCGGGCTTCCTTTTTGATCTCTTCGGTGACAAACGAGGCCACAATGGGCATGGTGAATCCGGGCATCACCGACACAATACGGATCTGGGCACCGCTCAGGGAAGCCAGTTCCGCCGCATTATCATACACCGCTTTGGACGCTTTGGGATAATCGATATCCACGGGCACCAGTATTTTATTGAACATAAACTCCCCCTAATCGATTTTAAGCCGGGATGCTTCTTCCGGGGTCTGCCGGCGTTTCTGTAAAAAGTAAATCAGACCCAGTAACGCCAAAGCCGGAATAAACATCAGCTGCTTGGGAGGCCGGTCCGATTCCACCATCACGGTGAGGATCTCCTGGTCAAAATCGATGCCCATACGCTCGGCATTGCTGCCGAACATGATGTTGTCCACGATCATTTTCCCATCATCTTCAATCACTTCAAACCCGACTTCTCTGAGCCGTTCTTCAGGCGGGCCTTCCTTTCCCACCGGCAGCATCAGGGCCTTGGTAAATTCATCGCCGCTCAGGGTTTCCCCTTTGATCATCAGCCGGATCATGGTGTTTTCATCCTGTTTTTCCATGGCCTCCATCAGGTAGGTGCCGGGTTCTTCATGATACGGCTCATACACTTTGTCCCAGAAAAATCCGGGCCGCAGCAGGGTGAAGGTCACCAGAAGCAGGGCCAGGGACTCGTAAAACCGGCTTTTAGTGATCCAGTATCCCTGGGTGGCAGCCCCGAAAACCAGCATGGCGGCCACGGCCGATAAAATGACCATACCCAGATGAAACCAGTCCCGGATCCCGATCATGAGCAGTTCATTGTTGAAAATAAAGAAAAACGGCAGCACAGCGGTCCGGATATCATAGGTGAACCCCTGGATACCGGTGCGGATGGGATCCCCTCCGGATATACCGGCTGCGGCAAATGCGGCCAGCCCCACCGGCGGAGTGTCGTCCGCCAGGATGCCGAAATAAAACACGAACAGATGCACGGCGATCAACGGTACCACCAGTCCGTTCAATGCGCCCAGATGCACAATTACCGGCGCCATCAGGGTGGACACCACAATGTAGTTGGCCGTGGTGGGAAGCCCCATGCCCAAAAGCAGGCTGATGACGGCAGTGAAAAAAAGGATAAGCAGCAGGTTGCCGCCGGAAATGAACTCCACAAATGCGGTCATGACCAGGCCGATGCCGGTGAGCGTCACAGTTCCCACCACAATGCCGGCGGCCGCTGTGGCCACACCGATGCCGATCATGTTTCTGGCGCCGGCCACCATGCCGGCAATCAGGTTGTCCCAGCCCATCTTGAAGGCAAACTCCGGCGCGCTGTTTTTCCGGATGATGCCTTTCAGCGGCCGCTGGGTCAGAACGATGAAAATCAGCACCACCGTGGCATAATAGGCGGACAGGGACGGGGAGAGCCGTTCCACTGTCAGACACCACATGAGCACCACAATGGGCAGCAGAAAATAATACCCGGCCTGGGCCGTTTCTCTGAGCCGGGGCAGCTCGGTGATATTATGGGTATATTCCAGCTCCGGCACCTGGCAGGCCAGCCAGATCAATACAACATAAGCCACCACGATCAGCAGTCCCACCAGATAGATGGCTGCATCGCCTGCCACGGTCTTGATCCACCCGATGCCGTAATACGTGGCCCCGCCGATAATAATCAGGGTTAAAATGGTAAGCACAAAAGACAGCAGTTTGCCGGCCACCGTCCGGGTCACCGGTTTTTCCATACCTTTGAGGCCCATCTTGCAGGCCTCAAGATGGACGATATACACCAAAGCGATATAGGAGATGATGGCCGGGAGAAACGCATGCTTGATCACCTCCACATAGGAGATGCCCACATATTCCACCATGAGAAAGGCGGCGGCCCCCATGACCGGCGGGGTGAGCTGACCGTTGGTGGAAGCGGCCACCTCCACGGCGCCGGCTTTTTCCGCGGGAAATCCCACTTTTTTCATCAATGGGATGGTAAACGTCCCGGTGGTGACCACGTTGGCGATGGAAGATCCGGACACCAGCCCGGTCAGACCGGATGACACCACCGCCGCCTTGGCCGGGCCGCCGCGCATATGGCCTAAGCCGGCATAAGCGGTACGGATGAAATAGTTGCCCGCCCCGGCCGATTCCAGCAGGGAGCCGAACAGCACAAACATGAACACCATGCCCGTGGACACCCCCAGTGCCACACCGAACACCCCTTCGGTGGACAGCCAGTAATGGGACATACCCTTGACCAGACTGGCGCCCTTATGGGCGATGACTTCCGGCATGTAAGGCCCGAAAAACGTGTACGTGAGAAACACCAGCGCCACGATCATCAGCGGCGGCCCCAGGGCCCGCCTTGTGGCTTCCAGCAGCAGTAACAACCCGGTCACGCCCACCACCAGATCCAGGGTGGTGGGAAGTCCGGGCCGGGATGACATCTGCTCGTAAAAAATAAACAGATAAGCTGAACAAAAAGCGGCCACCAGCGCCAGAAACCAGTCCTGTATGGGAATATATTCCCGGGGCGACGATTTGAATGTCGGATAGGCGGTATAGGATAAAAACATGGCGAATGCCAGATGAATGGAACGGGCTTCCGTATCGTTGATCACAAAAATGTTCAATATGAACGGCAGCGGAGATGCATACCAGAGCTGAAACAGGGTCCAGATCAGAGGGACGAAGAACAGAATCTTTTTTGGAACCGCACCCACCGGATTTCTGGCACCGGATTCCACCTCAGCCACAAAGTCCTGCACATCATCCGGCACGGCTTGCTTTTTGGCAGCAGTCATGGTGACAAGGCCTCCTCGGAAATTAAGGATTGTACCGCACAAAGACAGAAACAAACGTGCAGCGCGGATAACGGCGCTGCACGTTTGTCTGTCAGATCCGACAATGAATTACATCAGGCCGGCTTCTTTGTAGTATTTGACGGCACCGTCATGCAAAGGCGCTGACAAGCCGTCTTTGATCATTTCTTCTTTTTTGAGCACTTCAAAAGCGGGATGCAGTTTTTTGAACTGGTCAAAATTGTCAAACACAGCTTTTACCACTTGATAGATCACCTCTTCCGGCACCTTGGCGGAAGAAACAAAGGTCGCGCCCACACCAAACGTCAGGGTATCGGTATCCGTGCCCCGGTACATGCCGCCGGGAATGGTGGCTTTCCGGTAATAGGCGTTTTCCGCCACCAGTTTGTCAATGGCAGGACCCTCTACCGGCACCAGGATGGAGTCACAGGAAGTGGTGGCTTCCTGGATGGAGCCGGAGGGATGGCCCACGGTGTAGATGATGGTATCAATTTTGTTGTCGCACAACGCAGCGGACTGTTCTGCGGGTTTCAGCTCGGACGCCAGTTTGAAATCGTCCATGGTCCATCCCAGCGCTTCCATGACCACTTCCATGGTGCCCCGCTGTCCGGAACCCGGATTTCCCACGTTAACGCGTTTGCCTTTCAGGTCTGTAAAGGTCTTGATGCCGGAATCTTTTCTGGCTACCACAGTAAACGGCTCAGGATGTACGGAAAATACGGCCCGCAGGTCCTTGTCCGGACCGGCAGCTTCAAACGGGGTCCCTTTGGTGCCGTGATAGGCATGATACTGCCAGTCGGACTGGGCCACTGCCATATCCAGCTCACCGGCCCGGATGGTGTTCAGGTTGTAAACGGAGCCCCCGGTACTCTCCACCGAGCATCGGATACCATGCACTTTTCTGTCTTTGTTCACCAGCCGGGCGATGGCGCCGCCGGTGGGATAATAAACCCCTGTGACCCCGCCGGTTCCGATGGTGACAAAGGTCTGTTCCGCCTGTACCGGGGCGGACCCGAAGAAAAGAACCATGCCGAAAAATGCCGTGATTGCCAATACCAGTAATCGTTTCATCTAAACCTCCATAAAAAATTTGATTAGAATTGTGTGCAGGATACGAAATTCTGCCCCGCATCCTGACGCAGTTGCCTGAACGGACGTTTGTACTTCTAAGACTTAGAATTTAACGTCTCCATGTTTTTTTGTAAACCTATTTTTTCAGGATAATCCTGGCATCCACCACATCCAGGCCGTTTTCATACAGGATAATTGGGTTGAAATCCATTTCCTGAATCTCAGGATAAGACTCCACCAGTTCCGAGCAGATACCCAGCAGTTTACGCAATGTTTTTTTGTCATATCCTTTCTGCCCCCGCACCCCGCTCAAAATGACCGATGACCGGGTATCTTCGATCATTTTCTTGCATGACGACGGAGATATCGGCAGCACCCAGAAAGTCACGTCCTTCATGATCTCCACCATGATGCCGCCAAGGCCGTACATGATCACCGGCCCGAACTGATCATCGATTTTGGTGCCGATGATCACCTCCAGACCCTTGGCCGCCATGGGTGCTACCAGCACCCCTCTGATATCCGCCTTGGGATCGTAAATACGGGCATTCTCCATGATGATATCAAATGCCGCTTTCACCTGGGAGTCATCCCCGATATTGAGCATCACGCCGTTGGCATCGCTTTTGTGCAGAATATCCGGGGACACGATTTTCATGACTACATGACCGCCGATTTCCTTAGCGATCTGAACGGCTTCATCCGCGGTTTTTGCCAGTCCGCCCACGGATGTGGGGGCGCCGTGGAGCTTGATGAGCTGTTTGGCTTCATGTTCCAGCAGCACATGACGTCCTTCGGAAAGGGCCGCCTGGATGATGGCATTGCCTTCGGGTTTGGCTTTTTCCCGCCAGTTGAGCACGAAATTGGTCTTGGCGTGGTAAGTCTTCAGGTAACTGCCGTAGGTGCACAGACAGGCCATGCTTTTACAGGCGATATCCAGAGAATCGTGGACCGGGATATCATAATTTCTCAACAGATCCAGAGCATGGGAATCGTAAGCGCTGTACAGGGAATGCACAAAAATGGGTTTGCTGCGTTTTTTGCCCATGGCGCCCAGGCGATGGGCTGCCTGTTCCTCACCGATGGCCAGGCTTTTTTCAAACCGGATGCCATACCCGCCGAACAGCCCCACAATGAGAAGTCCTCCCACGGCCGGATCCTTGAGCAGGATCTTGGCGCAGTCGGCAAAGATGCTGGGATCGGCATCCGTGCCCCCGGCCACATCCACCGGGTTGACCACGGACGCGGCTTCCGGCAGAATCTTTTTCAGGCTTTCCTTTGTTTTTTCCGACAGTTCCGCCAGCTCGATGCCGTAGTCGGTCAACAGGTCCGCGGCAATGGTGGCATGGCCGCCGCCGTCCGCCAGCACGGCAATGGCATTGTTTTTCACCGGCGGCTGGCTGGACAGGGTTTCCGCAACCGGAAACAGTTCGTCGGAATTTTCGATGACAATAATGCCGGCCCGTTCATACGCGGCCTTGGCCACCTGTCCCATGCCGGCCAGGGATCCGGTATGGGACCCGGCGGATTTCCGCCCCTTGTCGGACCGGCCGCTTTTGAGCAGAATAATGGGTTTTTCAATACTGGTCTTGTAGGCTTCCTGGAGAAACTCCCGTCCCTGGCTCATGCCTTCCACATACATGAGAATGGCCCTGGTATCCGGATCATTTCGGAAAAACGCCAGATATTCGTGGAACTTGATGTCCGACTCATTGCCGACGCCCACATAATAAGTGAACCCGCCGTGCTTGCGGATGGTGGCTTCGGTGATCAGGGTCAGGGCCATGTTCCCGCTCTGGCACAAGAGCGCGATGCTGCCTTCGGGGGCATTTTCGATCCCCACCAGGTTCATGCGGGATTTCAGGTTGATCATCCCCGAGGTGTTGGGACCGATGAGCCGGACCTGGTTTCTTTTTGCCGCATCCACCATTTCCTGTTCCAGAACCCGCCCTTTTTCCCCGAGTTCCCGGAATCCGCCGGCAATAATCACGGCACCGGCTACGCCTTTGGCACCGCAGCTGTCAAGAATTTTGGGAATGGTTCTGGCCGGCGTGGTAATCAGGGCCAGATCCACTTTGTCCGGAATATCGGTAATGTCTTTAAAGCATTTCAGACCCAGAATAAAATCTTCTTTGGGATTGACCGGATAGATTTCTCCTTCGAACCCGTCCGCCAGAAGGGTTTTAATAGCCTGATATCCCCGTTTGGTCTTGTTCCGAGATGCACCGATGATAGCGACGGATCTTGCATTCAATACATGTTCCAGCATGGGTTCCTTCCTTTATTTTTTGCGCTGGGCAAATTCATCCAGCGAGGTCTGACGTTCCTTGGTGGATACACAGGCCAGGCAGGCTTCGATTTCATAATCCATGAGGGCTTCCAGGCTGACTTCTCCGGCGGCCATGGCCAGCCCCTTTTTGATGAGTTTCAACGAAAACGCGGAATTGGCGCAGATCTTATCTGCCATGGCAACGGCTTCATCCATGAGCTGCTCCAAGGGCACGGACTTGTTCACAAGGCCTATGCGGCAGGCTTCTTCCCCGGTGATATTCTCAGCGGTGAACAGCAGTTCCTTGGCCTTACCCGGCCCCACCAGGTCCTGAACCAGGCGGAATGCCCCGCCGGTGACCGATGAAGTGACTTTTGCCTCGGGAGACCCGATCAATGCTTCAGCCGCCGCGATCCGGATATCGCATGCCAGAGCCAGCTCATACCCGGATCCCAGGGCATACCCGTTGATGGCGGCAATGGTGGGTTTTTCAAACCGCAGAATTTTCCGGGATGCTTCCTGAAGCGATTCCAGGTACTGGCGGTAGGCTTCAATGGTCCGCCCTTTGGAATCCTTCAAATCCGCACCCGTTGAAAAGGCCCGGCCCTCTCCGGTGATGATCAGTGCCTTGACCTGGTCATTCTGCCCCAACGCCTCCAGTGCATCCATCATTTCCGTCCACAGCTGCCGGTTCATGGCATTGAGTACTTTTGGCCGGTTCAACCGGATCACGCCCACATGATTCCTGATGTCCACCAAAATTGTTTCATAGTCCATTGAGATAATTCTCCTTTTATTTTTTAACTTCTGTAACAAAATTATTGCCAAGTTCAGCTTGACAGATTTTTTTTACCTCATTTACACTCAAAAGAAAAGGGGCTTCAAGGAAAGATCTTGATTGTCCGCCCGAAATACGCAAGGATTTACACGGGTATTTTTTTTAAATACTTCCACTGTTGAAATGAAAGAAAAATCACATGCGTGAAAAACAAAACAATGACCCTGTCCATACCTGGCTGACCCGTCATGCGACCGAGATGTTCGGACTTCTGGCCGCACTGGTCAATATCCAGAGCGGGACGGGAAACAAACCCGGTGTGGATCGTGTCTGCCGCGCCATCCGACAGGAAATGGAAACCATGGGATTCTTCTGTCAGACCATTGCCCAGACCGATCATGGTGACCACCTGGTGGCACGGTATCCGGGCACGGACCCGGAAAAAAAACCGGTACTGATCACCGGCCACATGGATACCGTGTTCCCGGCGGATACGGATTTCACCTCTTATTCGGAAGATGACACCCGTTGCTACGGGCCCGGCACCGCAGACATGAAAGCCGGACTGGTGGTGGGAATGTATGCCCTCAAAGCGCTGATTGAAACCCGGTGTACGGGTATTCCTCCCATTGTGTTCGTGTTCAACGCCGACGAAGAGATCGGTTCTCCTTCTTCCAGGCAATTGATTCTGGACCTGGCCCGGGAGAGCGGCATGGGACTGGTGCTGGAAGCCGGGGGGCTTGGAGGAAAAATTGTGGTGGCCCGGAAAGGCAACCTGTCGGTTCAAATCGAAGTGACCGGTGAAGCCGGCCATGCCGCGTTTGCCGGTGCTGACAAGGCCAGTGCCATCCTGGAACTGGCCCACAAAACCATTGCCATTGAAGCGCTGCACCGGCCGGATCAGGGGGTCTGCGCGAATGTGGGACGGGTGAGCGGCGGTATCGGACCCAATACGGTTGCTTCGCATGCCCGGGCTGCTGTGGATTTCCGATTTACCACCGATGCGGACAAAACCCGCCTGACCCATGCACTGGACCAGATCATGGCAACGTCCGTCATTCCCCGGACCCGGACCACATTGACTTGGATTTCCCAACGGCCGGCCATGCCGGAAACATCTGGCGGCATGGCCCTGTTCACGCAGATTCAATCTCTGGGCAGACAACTGGGGATGGCAGTCGTCCCGGAGCGGCGCCAGGGCGTGTCCGATGCCAACATCATCGCCCAGGCCGGAATTCCGGTGATTGACGGGCTGGGACCCATGGGAGCGAAAGACCACAGTCCGGAAGAGTTTATCATCAAACAGAGTGTGGTGGACCGGGCCCGGCTGTTTGCCCGTATCCTGGCCCGGTGTCAGCCCCCTATTCCGACTTGAGCACGGACAGAAACGCGGACTGAGGGATCTCCACAGACCCCACCATTTTCATGCGTTTTTTGCCTTTTTTCTGCTTTTCTAAAAGCTTGCGTTTCCGGGAAATATCTCCGCCATAACATTTGGCCGTGACATCCTTTCTGAACGCGGAAACGGTTTCCCGGGCGATGATTTTACCGCCGATGGCCCCCTGAATGGGGATCTTGAACTGCTGGCGGGGAATTTCCTCCCGCAGTTTTTTACAGGCGGTCCTGGCCCGTGCTTCGGCCTTGTCTCTGTGTATCAATACGGACAGGGCATCCACCCGTTCCCCGTTGATGAGAAAATCCAGCTTCACCAGATCGGTTTCCTGATATCCGGCGATTTCATAATCAAACGACCCGTATCCCTGGGTGACGGATTTGAGCCGGTCGTAGAATTCATACACCACTTCGGCCAGAGGCAGTTCAAACTTCATTTCCATGCGGTTGGAAGTCAGGTATTGATAGGTTGTACTCACGCCTCTGAACTCATGGCATACCTGCATCACATTGCCCATGTACCGGTCGGGCACGATAATCGTCGCCTTGATAAAGGGCTCCCGGATCTTTGAAATTTCCGCCGGGTCCGGATAGTTCACCGGGTTGTCGATGATGTGCACCTCTCCGTCCGTGGTGGTGATCTCATACTGCACCGAGGGAGAAGTCAGAATCAAGGAGATATCGTATTCCCGCTCCAGGCGTTCCTGCACCACCTCCAGGTGAAGCAGTCCCAAAAACCCGCACCGGTATCCGAATCCCAGTGCCGCGGAGCTGTCTTTTTCATAAATCAGGGATGCATCATTGAGCTTGAGGCGTTCCAGGGCTTCGGTGAGCTCCCCGTAATCGTCGGATGCCACCGGGTACATGGAAGAGAACACCACGGGTGTGGGTTCCCGGAATCCGCCCACCGGCCTGGCACAGGGCCGGTCCGCCATGGTGATGGTGTCCCCGATCTTGACATCGGAAATATTTTTGATTCCGGCAATCAGATATCCCACCTGGCCGCCATACAGGCTTTTCTGGGGAATCCGCTTGATCTGAAACAACCCCACTTCCTCCACCTTGTACCGGGAGTCATTTTGCATGAACAAAATGGTGTCCCCTTTTTTGATGGTTCCGTCAAATATCCGGAAATGGACAATGGTTCCCCGGAAAGAGTCATAATGAGAATCGAAAATCAATGCTTTGAACCGATTTTCCTTGTCCACCGTCGGCGGGGGGATGACCGCCACAATAGCCGGAAACAGCTGATCCACCCCCTGCCCGGTCTTGGCGGACACCTGCAGTGCTTTTTCACCGTCCAGTCCCAGATCCTCTTCAATCTGATTTTTTACCCATTCCACTTCTGCAGACGGCAGATCGATTTTATTGATCACGGGGATGATGGTCAGGTCGAGCTCCATGGCCAGGTACAGGTTGGCCAGGGTCTGGGCCTCCACGCCCTGGGTGGCATCCACAATGATCAGAGCGCCTTCACAGGATTTCAAGGCCCGGGACACTTCATAGGAAAAATCCACATGCCCGGGTGTATCGATGAGGTTCAACAGGTATTCTGTGCCGTCATCCGCCGTATAGGGCAGAGACACGGTCTGGGATTTGATGGTGATGCCCCGTTCCCGCTCGATGTCCATGGTGTCTAAAATCTGTTCTTTCATGTCCCGCTCGGAAACAATACCGGTCAACTGAATCAGCCGGTCCGACAGGGTGGATTTGCCGTGATCGATGTGGGCGATGATGGAAAAATTTCGGATCTGTTTCTGGTGAATGTTCAACGCTTCTCCAAACTATGAAGTTGACAAATATCTTTTAAATAAGCTAATTTTAAAATTTAGCTATCTGCATACATGTATCAATTGTATAAAAAAGTGTCAAGATCAGCTCATATGATCACATTCTGCCCCGGGAGAAAAAATGGTATACACAATTCTGATTGTTGATGATGATAACACTGTTAAAGATTCTGTAAAAGAATATCTCAGTCTCCTTTCCTATCAAGTGACGGCTGTCACCAGTGCCGAGGGTGCCTTGAAAAAACTGGAAATCTGCGCCGTGGACGTGGTGCTCACCGATATCATGATGCAGGGCATGGACGGCCTGGAACTGACACGGATCATCAAGGAAAAATATGAGATAGATGTCATCGTCATGACCGGTTACAGTGCGGATTATTCATATGAAGAGGCTGTGAAAATCGGTGCCAGTGATTTCATTTTCAAGCCTTTCCGTTTTGAAGAGCTGAATCTGCGCATAAAACGGGTACTGCGGGAAGCGGCATTCAAAAGGGAACGGAACGAACTGCTCAAGGAAATGGAACACCTGGCCATCACCGATGCGCTTACCAACCTGTACAACTCCCGTCAGTTTTTCCGGCAGATCAAACTGGAAATTGAAAGAAATGAGCGGTATCAGCACCATTTGTCCTTGTTGATTCTGGATATTGATTTTTTCAAGAACTACAATGACACTTGGGGTCATTTAAAAGGGGACAAGGTTCTGATGGCCATCGGCCGCATCATCAATGCATGCATGCGGTCCATGGACACTGCCTATCGATACGGCGGGGAAGAATTTGCCGTGCTTTTACCTGAAACCGACATTAAAAAAGCCTGTGTGGTGGGACACCGGATCAAAGAACACATCAGCCGGGAAATCTTTGAACCCGCCCCCGGTATCAAAAAATCCATCACCATCAGTATCGGTGCCAGCGAACTTCGGCCCGGTGAAGATTTCACATCTTTTATCCATCGCACGGACCAGGCCCTGTATCTATCCAAGAGAAACGGACGGGACCGGCTGACTTGCGTCAATTAATTTTTTACTTGTCAAAAATACGCATGCTCAAATCAACCGACCGGGCCTGATGGGTCAACGCGCCGCAGGAAATCACATCCACGCCGGTATCTGCAATATCTCTCAGGGTTTCAATGGAAACATTCCCTGATGCTTCCACCAGGGCCTGTCCATGGATACGGGCCACAGCAGCCGCCATTTCTTCCATGGACATGTTATCCAGCATGATCACATCCGCACCCGCTGCCAAGGCCTGATCCACCTGATCCATGGTCGAGACTTCCACTTCAATCTTCATCAAATGGGACGTTCGATTTTTCACGGCTTGAACCGCCGCAAAAATACTGCCGGCAACCGCAATGTGGTTGTCTTTGATCAGAATCCCGTCATACAGGGAGAACCGGTGATTATGGCCGCCGCCGGCCCGGACCGCTTCTTTTTCCAGCTGACGCCATCCCGGCGTGGTTTTCCTTGTATCGGTCAACCGGACAGAAGCGCCCGCCAAAGCGGTGACATATTTCCGGGTCAAGGTGGCAATGCCGGACAGCCGCTGCATAAAATTCAATGCCACCCTCTCCGCTTTCAGCAGGCACAGCAGATCCCCTTCCACCGTGAGCACGTCTTCCCCGCTGGATACCGTGTCCCCGTCCTGGAAAAAAAATCTGAGGGTTGTCTCCGGATCCAGCATCTTAAATGTTCTTCGGGCCGCATCCGTTCCGGCCAGGATACAATCCTGTTTTGCGACAATCACACCGTGTCCTTTTCTATGACCGGGCAGAATGCTTTCCGAGGTGATATCCCCGAGACCGGAATCCTCAAACAGGGCCAGTGCGATAATCTGGTGAATCATGTCCATGGGTTATGCCATTTCCTGAATCCGTTGAAGATTGGCCGCCAGCTTCTCATTTTTTTCCGTTAAATCAGCATGCCGGGCATGGACCTTGTCAATGACTTCCTGGGGGGCTTTTTCCAGAAAACTCTCATTTCCCAGGCGTTTCTGGACCCCGACCAGCTCTTTTGTGTTTTTCTCCAGTTCCTTTTCCAGGCGAAGAATCTCTTTTTCAAAATCAATCACCCCTTCCAGGGACACAAAACAAGTCGTATTGCCGTTCACGGCACTGGCACAGGATTTGGGTACATTCTCAAGATCGCAGAAAGACAGGCGTTCCATGGTGGCCAATGTGGAAATCACGGCTTTGTTTTCCACGATCAGCAATTTTTCTTTTTCATTTTCCGTATGGGCCAGCACCTTGATTTTCATGGATGGCTGAATGTTCATTTCGCTCCGGATGTTCCGGACACCGGAAATCAGATCAAACACAAAAGCCATGTCCGCTTCGACCTGTTCATTTCTGTAGCGGGTGTAGGCATCCTCTGAGTATGGAAATGCCGCCTGCATCACCGACCCCTGGGTGGCGGGCATCAGATGATAAATCTCTTCGGTGACAAACGGCATGAACGGATGCAGCATCACCAGAATATCCTTGAGGACCTTTGCCAGAACCGCCCGGGCCGTGTTTCTTCGAATTCCTCCCTGTTTTTCATACAGGGCCGGTTTTTCCGTTTCAATGAACCAGTCACAGAATTCATGCCACACAAACTGATACACAGCAGAAGCCGCTTCATTAAAGCGGTAATTTTCAATTCCTTGTTTCACGGCCAGGGAAGTGGCGGCCGACCGGGACAGAATCCAGCGTTCCCACAAGGTCAAGTTATCATCCTCAAACGTGGGGTCTTCCGATGTGATATGCATCAATGAAAACCGGGCCGCATTCCACAGTTTATTGACAAAATGCCGGTATCCTTCCACCCGGGATTCAGACATTTTCACATCCCGGCCCTGGGCTGCAAACGCCGCCAGAGGGAAGCGGAACGCATCTGCACCGTACTGATCGATCACTTTCAACGGATCGATGACATTGCCTTTGGATTTGCTCATTTTCTTGCCGTGCTCATCCCTGACCAGGGCATGGATATACACATCCGTGAACGGGACTTGCTCTTTGAAATGAATCCCCATCATCATCATCCGGGCCACCCAGAAAAACAGGATATCAAAGCCTGTGACCAGCACATTGGTGGGGTAAAAGGTTTTAAGCAGCGGCGTTTCTTCCGGCCACCCCATGGTGGAAAACGGCCACAGGGCCGAAGAGAACCAGGTGTCCAGCACATCGGTTTCCTGGACGATGTTTTTGGACCCGCACACGGCGCAGTCAACCGGATCGGTTTCCTCCACCATTACATGATTGCATGCCGGGCATTTCCACACGGGAATGCGGTGTCCCCACCAGATCTGCCGTGAAATACACCAGTCTCTGATATTGTCCATCCAGTCGAAATAGGTTTTGGACCAGGTATCCGGAATGATCCGGGTCTGTCCGGAACGAACCGCTTCCGTGGCTTTTTCCGCCAGGGGTTTCACTTTTACGAACCATTGTTTGGACACAGCCGGCTCCACCACGGTCCGGCATCGATAGCAGCTGCCCACACTGTGCTTCAACGGTTCTTTTTTCTCCAGCAGCCCCTGATCTGCAAGGGCCTTGACCACCCGGGTCCGGCATTCAAACCGGTCCTGGCCCTGGAACGGTCCGGCCGCCTCGGTCATCAATCCCTTGTCATCAATCACCTTGATCCGCTCCAGCCCGTGTTTTTCCCCCAGATCAAAATCGTTGGGATCATGGGCCGGTGTCACTTTCAGGGCTCCGGTACCAAATGCGGTGTCCACATACGTATCCCGGATAATGGGAATGAGCCGGTCCGTCAGGGGCAGCAGCACATGGGTCTCCTTGAGATCCGCAAACCGTTCATCGGACGGATTCACGGCCACGGCGGTATCTCCGAACATGGTCTCCGGCCGGGTCGTGGCCACGGTCAGTCCTTTTTTCTGGCCCTTGAACGGATACCGGACATAATACAGATATGAATCCTGCTCCTCATACTCCACTTCCAGATCCGCCAGTGCGGTAAGACACCGGGGACACCAGTTAATAATATACTGGCCTTCATAAATCAGGCCTTCCTTGTACAGCCGGACAAACACTTTACGCACGGCATCGGACAGTCCCTCGTCCATGGTGAACCGCTCCCGGTCCCAGTCACAGGAGGCCCCCAGGCGTTTGAGCTGGTTGATGATGGCACCGCCGGATTTCTCCTTCCATTTCCAGACCTCTTGGATAAACGCTTCCCGGCCCAGCTGGTCCCGGTTCTTACCCCGGGCCGCCAGGTCCCGTTCCACCACGTTTTGCGTGGCGATACCGGCATGATCCGTACCCGGCATCCATAATACATTATACCCCAGCAGCCGCCTGTAACGGCACATGATATCCTGGATCACATTGTTCAGGGCATGTCCCATATGAAGCACACCTGTGACATTGGGCGGGGGAATAACGATGGAAAAAGGCGGTTTGTCACTGGTATCTTCCGCCCTGAAAAACCCGTTATCCTGCCAGAACTGATACCATTTCTCTTCAATTCCCGCCGGCTCATACCCTTTGTCCAGAGAATCCGAACCCATAATCTGCTCCTAAATACCCATATTAATGAAAAAGGGGATCAGTAAATGAATCCCCAGAATTTGTTACGTCAATGTATGCCTGCCGTCAGAACGGATCCATGCGATCCATGTCTTTTAACAGGGAGGTTTTTATTTTTTGAATTTCCTGTTGAATGACACGCTCCATCGCTTCGAATAAAAGCGGTTCAATCTTTTGTGCAAACTTTTTTTCAATCACTTGTTCCAGTGCTGCCTCTATCTGTTCCTGAGAAACCGGAATTTCTTCGGTCCGGTCATCCGGCGCCGGACCCTGTATTTCGATGTCCTCAATGTCCATCTCAAAATCACTGACTTCTTCCATATCCGTCAGTTCAATGGCGTTGTCATCAAACGTGTCATCTTGCGAGAAGGTGTCATTGGACAAGACATCTCCCATATCTTTGTCATCCTCCACCACATCCGTCAATTCGATAACCGGATCATCCTGTTTTGTTTCATCGGCCATGACGTCCTCTCATTTCTTTCAAAGCTAACCGGATCTTTACAGATCCAAACCACGAAAATTTATCAAAGTGTCCTTCGGGTGTCAACATATTAAACTCTGTGCATCCAGTACCGGGATTGTTTTTTTCCACAAGACCCCGTATGATTTGACAAAATCACACACAAGGTAAACAAATGCAAAAGTTTTTAGTCCCCAGGGATCATATTTGTAAGAACCCGGTTGTTATCGATGGGCCAGACGCCCGGCACATCACCCGGGTGCTGCGTCTTTCCAAAAAAGATGACTTGATTCTCACCGACGGCATGGGAACCGATTTTTCCGGCCGGATCACAGACTGCAGCCGGGAACAGGTAACAGTGGAAATCCTTGAAACCCGGCCATCCAGAACCGAATCCCCCCTGCCCTTCACCGTCTGCACCGGCATGCTCAAACATCAGAAAATGGATGATATCATCCAGGGTCTGACCCAGGTGGGCATCACCCGGTGGATTCCTTTTTTCTGCGAACGGTCGATTCCTTTACCGGATGCAAAATCCCTGGCCCGGCGCATGAAACGCTGGCAGAGCATTGCAAATGAAACCATTAAACAATGCCAGAGAAGCCGGGTTGTGGAAATTTCTTTTCCCATGACCTTTGAGCGCATCCTGGAGATGGCCCCAGGCTTTGATCATTGCATCGCTTTCTGGGAACAGGGAGGCAAACCATTGTCTCAACTCATGCCCGGCAGCGGCCTCAACTCCACCTTGATTCTTGTCGGACCCGAAGGCGGTTTTTCAGAATCCGAAATCAACCGTGCCTCAGACAAAGGGTTTGTCCCCTATTCCCTGGGGCCCCGAATTCTGCGGGCAGAAACCGCATCCCTGTGCGGGGCCGCTTTGGTTCAGCACCGACTGGGAGATATGTAGCCCCGTTATGAAAGATTTATTTTTTGCTTGACATCTTCAGACAAAAAACTTATAAACCCTCTCGTTTGCTGTTCACGCCCAGGTAGCTCAGTCGGTAGAGCAGGGGACTGAAAATCCCCGTGTCAGCAGTTCGATTCTGTTCCTGGGCACCAGATTTAAAAGGGCTTTCAACGATATTCGCTGAAAGCCCTTTTTATTTTGCAATTTTTGTACTACAGCAACCTTTTTTTTGATGAGACCGTCAAAAAATCATTTAAAAATTTTCTCCGGTTTTGTTGCATCCCCGGTCGCGTTTGGGAAATCTTCTGAAACGTAGGCTTTTTCATTGTTTTCAATCAAATGGTTGGCTTCTTTCATGAAATTGGCAAACTGGAATTTGCATTCATAAAACCCGTGCCACCACGCATAGTCCGGGGCCATCATCATGGCACCCATCCGGGCCCTGCGGCCTTCATGGTGCCAGAGTTCATAGAATTCGAGCTCCAGCTGTTCGTCAAAAAATTTCGTCTTGTCCAGCAGTCCTTTGTCGTAAAGCTCATCCAGTTTTGCCTTGGCCGGTTTGTAATACACTTCATTGTATTCTTCCACAGCCTTGTCGAACCCGTCATAAAAATCATTGATCCAGGAATCCCCGTGGCAGGCACTGCAGACATTTTTCATTTTTTCACGTTCCGTCTGCCAGTCTGTGGCGGCCGGGAACGGTTTGAAATCCTGGGGGCGGACCGTCAGCGGGGCCTGGGTTTCCCATGACAGTCTTTCAGTGACATCATGGGTGGTCAGCACTTCACCGCTGCCGCTCATGTGGCACCCGGCACAGGTGGGGGCCCGGTAGTCCACCCCCGGGGTCCAGGTACCGCCGGCCGCATCAAAATTATACTCATCCTGATAGGCATGGTAGATGGTGCCGTGTTTGGATTCCTCATAGATCTCGATCTGGGGATGGTCCGGTCCCAGATGACACTGGTCGCAGGCCTCGGGTCTGCGGGCTTCCGCCAGTGAGAACCGATGACGGGTGTGACAGGAGGTACACGATCCTTTACTGCCGTCCAGGTTCAGACGTCCCACCCCGGCATTGGGCCAGGTGGCCGGATCAATTTTGCCGTTGTCATCGATCTTGATCACGGTACCGTGGCAGCTGAAGCATCCGGTCTTGCGCTCATTGTCCGAGTTCATGCCGTCGTTGAGCCAGGGATCGATTTTCCACATGATTTCAATGGTATTGGCATGCTTGGATTTACTGTACTGCATGGCTTCGTCCGGATGGCACCGGGAGCAGTCCTTGGGTGTAACAATGGAGGCAATGTCCATTCGGTATTTTTCCTCACCCCAGGGCATATCCGACCGGCCGTAATATTTGGCATGATCCTGGGCGATATCCTGGTCTCCGGGTTGAACCAGGTGACAGTCCAGGCAGGTGATGTTGGCATTGGCGTGCCGGCTTTTGGCCCAGTCAGCAAACACACCCGGGGTGGTTTCCCGGTGGCATTCAATGCAGGCCTGGGCTTCAGGCGGAACGCTGCGCTCAATCCGGTATTCCTTGACTTTGGCGTAATTGGGCTGGGCTGCCGCCATCGCTACAAAACCTCCTGTCACCATCAAGGCCGTTGTCAGCAACAACAATGGAAAATGGACCTTTCGTCGATTCATAAGCGTTGCTCCTTTCATTTAAATGACCTTTGAAAAACGGTTTTACAAGTTGATTATAACTGTCGCAATCCCCTGGCCTGGTAAGGCACCTGCCGGGTCTGACGAAACATGACCCGGCCTCTGTCCGAATGCACCAGGTCATAATGGCAGTCAACACATTTTTTTTCATACCCGGATTTTGCATACACCACTGAGCGATGAGCCAGCATCGCACCCCTCCGGGTCGGCATATGCAATAAATTACGGTGACACTTCTCACATTCACGATTGTTGAAAGCCTCATACGCCATTTCCCGAACTGCGTCGCGGTCATATTCCTTGCCGGAAAAATGCACGACAACATCTTTCAGGCCATGGTAGGTTTTGGCAAAAAAGAAATCAAACGTGTCCTGGGGGGCCGGTAAATGGCAGTCCATGCAGTCAACAACAACCCCGGCCGCGTTATTGGTGTGCGTGGATGACCGCCATGCCACCACCGCCGGTTTGATCTCATGACAGGATGCACAGAATTCAGGTGTGGACGTGCGCACCATGGTATAATAAGTCATACTGAATAACGGGAAGGCGATGATGACTCCGATCCCGACCAAAACCGCCGTAACAAGAGATTTTTTCATGGGGCCTCCGGTGAATGATTGAACCAATCAGCCTTTTTTCCATGTATTGTTCATACTCATAAACTTTAAAAGGGGGCACTGTCAATGAAAAATTTCATGCATAATTTTGTGTAAAAACGCTGTACATACGGACACATCCCTTTAAAAAATCCGGATCCTTTGATTTTTTCACCTTCACTGGACAAAAAACACGGTGTAATGAACGGACGTCTTAAAAAATCATCAGGGATTCCACTGGTTTTTTCTTGCCAACTACCCAGTTTATCGATATAATAGTCGATTAGCAAAAAAATAAAAACCCGTTGCAGAGGGAAGGAGATATAACATGGCTAAAATTTTTTATTCCGGAAACAGAGAGGCAAAACTCCTTTCCAAAATTGAATCATCCAAAGAAAGAGAACGGATCAAAACGTTGAATGCGATCCGGGACAATATCGATTATTTTGCCAACAAAGTGACCATGAAACTGATCGAAAGCGGGCTCATTGAAACCGTGAGCAAATCCGCCATCGAAAATCAGATCATCCGGTGCCTGGACACGTTGATCAAGGCGGAAGATTTTGATATCGATTATACGGTCGCCCCTTTCCGCACCCTGGTTGCCAGCCCCAATATTGCCAGCCTTTATCTGACGGCTTTTGTCGTAGAAAAACTGATCAATCACAAGGATGTGATCGATGTGTACGGCAGTGATGAGGATATCTATTACTGCATACACAAGCAACTGACAAATCTGATGGCGGAATAAACGGCCGCCATCAGATCGATCCGGTTATTTTTGCATCCAGGTGCCGTCCGGCATCTGGACATAAGTGCCGGGAGCGGCCCGTTCTATCAGCTGCAGGGCCCGGTTTTTTTCCACAACCGAAACTGATGTGTTCTGCTGTTTGGCGATGTGGGCATACACGGTTTTCCGGTCCTGGTTCTCCTGGGCGACCAAAGCTTCATGGGTTTTGGTATTGCCTACAAAATCCAGGTATCCCCGGTTGTTTTCCCCCACAATTCCCTGTGTTTTCAATTGTGCAATCACCGGCAGCCGTTCTTTCATCCGTTCCTTGATTCCCTGGGCCGGCACGGAATCGGCCAGTGTCAGCACGGCTGCAATGCCAATGATCATCCATACGGCCCATTGTTTAATCCTCATTTTTCTTCTCCTCCAGTTCTTCCATAATTTCGTCCTCCTGGGCATCGATGTCACTGAAAAAGTCATCCAATGCCTTCTGTACCTTGACATTCACATCGATGGTGATGTGAATGGGCTTGACTTCCACGGGCTTGACATCCACTTCATGGCGGGTCTGACAGCCGCTGAACATCATCACCAGCCATACCAGTAAAATGAAACGGGGTATCAGGGTCATCATCTCTCCTTTTATTTTAACAGTTTCCGGATCTTGTTTCCAAACGTCACCACCTGGTTGAAAGGAAACGTCAGGTTCACATCCAGTTTGATCCCCTGAAAACGGGAACCCGGACTCTTCGCATCCACCCTGACAAAGGAATTGATATCCTTTTCATAGACAAAAGGCAGTATCCGGCCGGGTTTACCGTCCAGTTCCATATTGGCTGTCAGGGTATCTCCCCGGGTGGTAAACGTAAGTTTGGCCCAGGTATATTCAAAATCTTTCAACGCCTCCCCGGCCAGGTCCAGCTGGCTGAATCCGGGGGAATCCATGGGAACGCCGGCCATCAGCTTTCCAGGGTTCTGGATTACAATCCGCCCCCCCTGCCCCGGGGTTGAAAATAAAAACGCATTGTCAAACGAAATCTCCCCGTTTTTGAACGTCACAGGGATACGGCCGTTCAAACTCCCGTCTCCCTGGGTGTCGAACCCGCCCATCTGGGCCAGCAGCTGATTTAACTGAATCCGATCACAATACAGGGTCAGGTCCATGAACTGATCCTGTGAAGGTATCCGGAAAGATTCCGTGGACACCAGGCCGCCGGCCCAGTTGACCCGCATGTTTTCCAGCAGAAAAAAAGGACCTTTTTCCAGGGTGAAACGCACCATGGCATCCGTGGCTTTGAAATCACCGGCCTGAATTCGGGCAACCGTCACCTTCTGGCCCGGAAAAGATGCCGGCGCCAGAAGATCATTGAATTTGAGATGCCCCTGAATCTGTTCAAGCGTCAATTTCTGATCCGGCACAGACACAAACCCGTCATAAATGACCAGATCCCCCTCTGTGGAAAGGCGATGATTTTCCCACCCGGCAAATCCCGAGGCCTGGACATCCAGATCATATTCAACCGGAAACAACGATTGCGGCATGAATGTTTCAAAATTTGACGGGGACACCTTGAACCGGTTAGTTTTAACGGTTACATGCCCATGAATACCGGGATCCAGCCCGGCGACTCCGTTAAGCGTAATGGTCATGGCATCGGAATCCGGCATCTGAAACGTGCCGTCAAATTGAACGGCTTTTTTTTCAGTTCTGTGAATACTGCCACCGCCTGTCAAAAAGGACTGGTTGTCAAATATCAATTTTCCCACGGAAAACCGGCCGGGTTTGCCCATATGCGGATAGGCGACCGGTAACTGAGCCCAAATTCCCTGCACGGACATGTTTTTATCCGGAAACGTGACACTGCCGGAAACCAGTTCCGTGGTCAGATCCACCCGGGGGGACACCGGCAGGGTATGGATATTGTTCATGGAGACTTTACCTGCGGTATCCCACCGCTTCAACCGGACATCGCTGTCCGGGGTGTGCATATGGATTTGGGACATATGGGATGTCAGGTCACACATCAGGGTCCCGGTATTCCAATCGCCCTGAAAATCGGACTGAAAAGATCCCCGGCCCGAAGACCCTTGTCAGTCTTGGTTTTCAAATTGAGTCTGGGAAAAGGATATTGTCATGTTTCCATCAACCATATGATCCTTTAAATGCACAGACAATGCAGCCAGGGGCTGTTCCACCACACCGGAAACATCAGTGTGCTGCAAAGCCAGTTTTTCCATGGGACGGGTTTCACAGGTCAGGGTCGCATCCTGTATACCGGATCCGGAAGGATCCAGCATCACCTGGGCACGGCCGGAAGCGGACAAACTGGAAAAGACCGGGTGGAACACATTCACTTCTCCCAGCATGGTGATCTGATGAGGTTCTTTTAAAATCCGTGCCACGGCATGGGGGATTTTGATTCCATCGGGTCTTGTCAGTATCATATCCGACAATTCTATCTGCCAGGTATTATGAGTCAATTTTTCCACGGACCAGTCCGTGACCCCGGACCATGCACTGGTTTTTCCCAGAAAATCAAACAGCGGGTCCAGATCAAACGCCCGGGCATTCAGATGAAATGTTTCCAGGCCTGACACAGCATGAATCCGTGTCTTCAAGGCCACCTGCCGGCCAAAGGGATAAAATTTCGCCTCACACCTCATCTGCTGATCGGATTTATTTATTGCCAGGGAGCCGTTAAAAGGGATCACGGTGACCCTTTGATTCATCTTCAGTACCAGCCGGGCATTGTTGATTTCAATCCGGTCCGGCAGATGGGGAAAATATGAGGCAGCCATGGTCTTGAAATCCGGGGATGCCCTGTTTTGCAAATGCGGCGGCACCGGGGTCTGGCTGCCCTGGGAGACAGGGTCGATCAAAACCCCCTGTCCGGCATCATACACGGCATTGATTGTCAGGCCGGATACCGTCAGACGTTCAAGTGCCGGCAGACCCCAGCCGCCCAATGTATATGATACCGATACCAGGTCTGCTGACACATCTTTGCCCCATTTCAAGTCTGAAATCAATGTCCGGTTCTTTCCCACATGAGAGATATTGAGCTGCACGTGCTGCGATGACAGCACCGCCCCATACCGATATTCAATGAACCACCGGGCCGCCATGGGCAGGCTGGCGGCCAGAATGGCGATGACCAGGACCAGTGCACCCGGAATCATCAGCAGTTTTATGCTCACAGATTTAAATCGCATTTTTAATCCGTATGGTCAAAAACATATCTCCTTTGGGCTTTCCGGGCAAGGACCGCCCCATACCGGCCAGGCGCAGCCGGTTTCCCTCTTTGACCCCGGGAGGAATGGAGACCCGGTACAAGGGTTTGGAAAACCCCCAGGGGATGGTGATCATTTTTTTTGTGCCGGTCAGCGCTTCCAGCGATGACACCTCGATGGTGCCGTACAGATCTGATTCGTCCGCAGCAGGCGTGGCCAGTATGGTCTGAAGTTTCGGGGTGTGCTGTTTTCGGGTGAACTGTTGAATTTTCTGCCGGGCCCCGGTTCCGGGAACATGCCGGTTGAGTTTCACCAGCACCAGACCGGCGATGAATCCGCCGATATGCGCCCACCAGGCGATCCCGGCCCCGGCACCTTCACCGGCAGCGTTCAGAAACTGAATCAGAAACCAGAATCCCAGAAAAATGAATGCCGGAATTTCAACAAACCAGGGAATGATGATGATGGGGATCAGTGTCAGGATTCTGGCCCTGGGGTACAGCATGAAATATGCCCCCATGACACCGGCAATGGCACCGCTGGCACCGATGGTGGGGACCATGGAAAACGGATTGAGCAAAAAATGAAATGCCCCGGAAATCAGGCCGCACAACATGTAAAACCCCAAAAACCGCAAAGAACCGAAATGGGCTTCCACATTGTCCCCGAAAATATACAAAGACCACATGTTTCCCAGCAGATGCCAGAATCCCCCGTGAAGAAACATATAAGTGAACAGGGAATAAACATGGTTGACCCCGGAAAAATGCCGGGACATCTCATGGATCGTGTACTTGGCCGGCACGAGTCCGTAGAAATAATAAAAGGTGTCACTGGCCGGTCCCGCCTGGATCTGAAACAGCCAGGCCAGTAAATTGGCCCCCATCAAGCCATACGTGACCACCGGAATGCAGTCAGACACCTGATTGTCCCGGATGGGTATCATTGAACGACCCGCAGGCGGCAGACCTGTTCACAGGCGGATTTCACCGCTTTGACAATGGCCATGACCGCATCTTCAACTGTAAAGTAAGCCGCATCAGCGTCCTTTCGGCATGCATCCACCAGGGCCGTGTTTCCGGTATCCAGACCTAGCCGGTACCGCAGCGCATCCACCCAGGAGAAATACACCATCTGAATATCGGACGGATCCAGCCTTGCCACAGCGGTTTTTGATTTCAAGGACAGATCCGCCATGACCTGGCTGACCGCCGCATCCACGGAATCCGGAAAAACCGGATCCACATCCAAAGCCATGTCATGGGGCCAGTCAATCTCTTTTTCCAGAAACAGCAGGTACACCAGAATCTCCAGAACCATTTTGACATCCATATAAATGTCCGGATCATGACTGGCCCGGGGGCCTGCGACATTCAACACACCGATATTCCAGTCTTTCACAAATGCCTGAAGCATCAAAGCGGCCTCAAGCGGATCATGGGTGACCAGATTAACGGCAATGCACGGTTTGTTTTGGATTTTTGCCAGTTCCCGGGTGAGCCTGGATCCTCCCATGAGGCGGCCATGGTACAAAACGGCTGTGCCCTGGGAATCCAGAATATTCTGAAGGGTCCGGTCCCGGTAATCGGATGTCGGCATCACCGACATCCGATACCGTGACGGCAGGGGACCGGCTTCGGTTTTTCTTCCTTGAGGAATCCATCCGCCGTAAGAAATATTGTATTTAAGCGCCGTATCCAGTGCTGCCTGATCCGCACCGGTCTGGCCGCCGGAAATTATTCTTTCTAACATACCAGGCACCTGTATTGTAAAAAAACCTTTTCTATCATATCAATACCGCGTATAACTGCAACAGAATTTTATGAAAATACCCTCTCACAACCAATGCTTTCAGATCATCCGGAAGATGGGAATGATGGACCATATTATCGATCATTCCATCATGGTCGGCAATGTCACCCTGTGCTTATGCCGTCATGTGAATCAGACCGCGCCGTTGTTGAATATACATCTGGCCACGGCCGCAGCCCTGCTCCACGACATCACCAAAACCCGCAGTTTTAGAACCGGGGAACGGCATTCAGAAACCGGGGGCAAACTGCTCAGGGCCCTGGGATATCCAGAAATCGGAGAAATCATCCGCCAGCATGTGGTCCTGGATGGCTGGGAGGAAAACGCCCCTGTCACGGAACAGGAAATCGTCAATTATGCGGACAAACGGGTGCTTCACGACACCATCGTGCCCCTTGCCCGGCGCCTGGAATATATTCAGGACACTTATGGCCATCTGCAGGATCTGCAGGACCGGATTGCCGGCATGTGGCAGATGACCCGGACACTGGAAAACAAATTGTTCCGCAGGATTTCCTTTTCACCGGACCAGCTGGCAGAGCGGGTATTAATGGATATCCGCTTCTTTTAATCCTAAAATATCCTGGCGGACCTGTTGAAGCTGCGTCACGATCCCGGTCACTTTTTCCTGCTGGGCCTGTTTCTTTGCCTGATCAACCGCACCAGCGCCATCCATGTCCATGTCCAGAGATTGATACAAGGAAAACCGCTCATGGATTTTATCAGTGACATCCCGGGTCACCGCCCGGATCAACGGCATGAAATACTGATTTTTCAACCGGAGATGAAACTGCTCGATCTGGGGTTCGATCCCCTGGAGGGTCTGTTTTTTTATTCGCTGGGCTGCCATGTCAAACCCGGAATTCAATGAAAAAGACGGGTGTCTGTCAAGCAGGGCGCGAAAACATCTTGTGACGAACATAACTCCCAGACCGGTCAGGGTCTGGTTCTGGATCCGTCCGGAATACCGGGGCATCATGGTGATGTCCGGCAATGTCAATCCTAAAATTTTCTTGATGGCCTGAACATCCACAAAATGATCCAGCACCGGTGATCCGGAGACGGCCCGGGGCTGAATATCCAAGTCTTTGGCCGGGCCGGGTGCCAGGGAAATTGTTGAAAGATCGATCCGGTAAGTATCCAGAAGGGATTGAAAATACGATTGTATTCTGTTTTCCAGGTGAGCGGCCAATGTGCTGATATCCGGCATGATATCGGTCATGACAAACAGGTCCAGGGCTCTTCTGAAATCCTGGAACATCAGATACAGCACTTTTTTGATCCCCAGCTCTTTGAACCGGCTCTGGTACAGGGACGTATCCAGGGGCGTCCGGTCCACGAACGCCGCCATCTTTTTCCGAATCCGGCCGGCATCTTTGGCAAACGCGTCATCCAGCTCGGTTTCAATCTCCCGGGTCAGACCGGCCACAGCACCCGGAACGGCATTTTTTACAATGGATTCAAGCTGTTTTACATTGTTTTTTATCCGGGCGATCTTTTTTTGAATCTGTTCCCGGTCATCCCGGGTCGCAGTCAATCCATCCAGAAACAGGTTGGATTTATTTTCCAGAACCGTGCACACATGAAGCAACCGCCCCAAATGATTGGACACCAGCAGCCGGTGATGCCGCCGGGACAGCAGATCAGACAGACGTACATCAAACCGTTCAGCGTTTTCATTGCACCAGGCGGTCATGGCCGGGTCTTCCTGCCACAGGGCCAGGCGTTTACGGTTCCGCCGGCTCAATTTTTTTTCCATGGCGCAAAACAGACGCATGAGCGCTGAAAAAGAATACAGCTCCGGTGACTCAAGCAATAACCCAAGTTCCTGAATCGTGTTCTGTTCACTGGTCCGCAGGTCATCGAGGGTTTCATGTTCAGACAAATCGCAGTTGTTCACAAACAGGATGTTTTCAAGCAGTCCCATCCCCTGTATGACCTTTAAAAACCGCATGTCCGACCGCCGAAGCCCGGTTCTGGAGCTGATGCAGTAAATAATGAGGTTGGCCTGCTGAAGATAGCTCACCACCCGGCTCAACTGACCGGGGTCCGTCGAGTCCGCACCCTGACAGTCCGCCAGTTCAACCCGGGGATCCAAAGATTTACCGAACAGTTCAAGACACGCATCCGCCACATAAAAAGCATTGGCCGCATCGCCGGTGAACTGTTTATGATCCGCAAACTGCCGGCCTTCAAAAACCAGCTGTTCCCGGTCCGCCCCCACCAGGTCCCGGCAGGCGTCATATCCGTCCAGGGCGTTTCGGATCACCAGGGTTTCGGGACGGATTCCCTGGTCCGTGACGGGAAATCCCTGAACCAGTTTGCCATACACCTGTCTTAAGAAATCCTGATCCTTTTTGCGGCGCAAATCAAAGGTCTCCGGATTCACGTTCAAAGGAGCGTCGTCTTCCTGGGGAAACATCTCCAGCGCGTTTTTCAGGGTCTGATTGATATCATCCCAGGATTTGAGAAACAGCACGGCCCGGTTTTTTTTGCCTTTACGGATCCGGGTGGTAACTGCCGTGACCACCCCGGCCCCCCGTTTCACCACCTCTTTTCCGGTCATGGCATTGATCAATGTGCTTTTTCCGGATTTGATCACCCCCACCACGGCGATTTTGATCCGGTTGGACTGTATCTGTTCAGGAATTTCGCCACATTGGGTTTTAATGGATTCCAGCATGTCGTCGGCCAGCGGTGGAACGGATTCCATTGTATCGATCACCGACAGGATGTCGGAAACAATGCTTGTAACCGGCGAATATGTATCAGTGGGGGTGGTCATTCAGGAAATCAGCATCATGGCTTTTTCATATTTCAGGTCACACTTGGTTTCAAACATGACTTCCCGGGTCATGGGGCAGGTCAGCCAGGCATTGTCATGCAGCTCATTGTCCAGCTGCATGGGCCCCCAGCCGGCACATCCCAGCATGATCATGAAATCGGCCGGTCCTTTCTGAACCGCAATGGCTTCCAGAATATCCCGGGAATTGCTCAAGGCCAGCCAGTCCGTTACCTGCAGGGTTTCATTCCAGGTAAAAGGGGGGCCGTGAAGCACAAACACCCCGGACGGCTGCACCGGTCCTCCCAGGTAGATGTCCAGTTTATCCACACTGCGGTCAAACGTAATGTTCAGGTCTTCAAACAGTTCACGTCCGGTGAGCAGTGGATGGATTTTGTTGATGATAAATCCCAGGGCTCCGGATTCATTGTGTTCGCACATGCCGGTAATCGTCTGGGCAAAATTGGGGTCCGGGAGTCCGGGCATTGCCAGAAGAAATTTACCTTTCATGGTTTCAGAAATCATGTCAGCCATAGACCTGCTCCAAACTTGAGTTTAATTTTTCTGTTTTTTCCATGCACATGTGTGTTCAAATCGGCAGTTTTAAATATTTTTTAGGGATTTGCAACCTTTTCTTTTTCATGCTCTCTGCCATACACATCATCCATCCGGACAATATCGTCCTCTCCCAGATACGGCCCGGACTGGACCTCGATGAGTTCCAGCGGGATCTTTCCGGGATTTTCAAGGCGATGAACCGTTCCCAGAGGAATATAGGTGGACTGATCTTCCTTGAGCATGAGGGTTTCCTCTCCCCGGGTGACGATGGCGGTCCCGGACACCACGGTCCAGTGTTCAGCCCGGTGAAAATGTTTCTGCAGTGACAGTTTGGCCCCAGGCTTGACCGTGATCCGTTTCACCTGGTACCGGTGGGACTGGTCAATGGTCTCATAATCTCCCCAGGGCCGGTACACCTTGGCATGGGTGACTGACTCTTTGCGGCCCCCGGCTTTGAGCTGGTTCACGATCTGCTTGACATCCTGGACCCGGTCTCTGGGCGAAACCATCACCGCATCCCGGGTTTCCACCACCACCATGGAATCCATGCCCACCGCTGTGACCAGACGGCTCTGGGCATGAATATAAGACCCGCTCACATCATGGGTCAGCACATCGCCTTTGATCACATTGGTGTGGCCATCTTTTTTTTCGGTTTTCCACAAGGCATCAAACGATCCCAGGTCATTCCAACCCGCATCCAGAGACACCATCACCCCTTTTTCGGTTTTTTCCATCACGGCATAATCAATGGAATCCGCGTCAACCTGATCGAAAATCATCTGATCCACCCGGAAAAAATCCAGATCCTGCCGGCCACTGGCCACCGCCCTGCGGCAGGTATCTACCATGTCCGGGGCAAGAAGCGACAGTTCATTTAAAATGGTGGACGCCTTGAACATGAACATGCCGGAATTCCAGCAGTAATCCCCGGAAGACAGATAAGATTGGGCCGTATTCAGATCCGGTTTTTCCACAAACCGCTGAATCCGGCAGACATTGTCTTCCAGAAAAGAGCCTTTCTGAATATACCCGTACCCGGTTTCCGGCGTATCCGGTACAATTCCGAAAGTGATGAGATATCCGTCATCCGCCAGGGTTTTTCCCTGCTCGATCCCCCGGTGAAACGCGGACACATCATCGATCCGATGATCCGCCGGCAATACCAGCATCACCGGATCCTGGTTCTGGGCTGTCAAATGGATCGCCGCCAGGGCAATGGCCGGGGCCGTATTTTTGGCAGCCGGCTCCAGAATGATGGCCCGGGGGACCACCTGAATCCGGTGGAGCTGCTCGGCTGTCATGAACCGGTGAACATCATTGCATACGATCAACGGGTCTTCCATATCATCCATGTCTTTGAGGCGAAGCACGGTATTCTGGAGCATGGTATGCTGATTATACATATTGATGAGCTGCTTGGGATAAAATTCTCTGGACAGGGGCCACAGCCTGGTGCCGGAACCGCCTGCCAGAATGACGGGCACTGTCATGATATCTCCTTGATTTTTTATGAGAAATTCATTTTCCAGCGGAAAATACATGGATATGCAATCCCCGTTCCACGGCAAACCGCTCTGTGGACTGCAGTTGAAATCCGCTTTTGGTGAGCCAGTTCTCCACCTGGTCTTTTTCAAATCCCAGCCAGGTACCGCCGATGATTTCCTTGATCTGTTCCTGATGATGATGTTCAAAATCAGCCAGGATCAGCATTCCCCCGGGTTTGAGCACCCGGAATACCTCCTGGATGGCTTTTTCCGGCTGAAGAATATGATACAGCACCATGCTCATGACCACGGTATCCACTTCCTGGTCTTTCATGGGCAGATGTTCCACTTCTCCGAGACGCAGTTCAATGGATGGTATATCCGGCAGTTTGATCCGGGCCTGTTCCAGCATCTCAGGAGAGGCATCCACACCGATGAGCATGCCTTTATGATTCCGGACCAGCTGGCCGAGAAGCTCTCCGGTGCCGCATCCTAAATCCGCGACACCCTGGCGTGCATTTATCCGCTGTTTCAGTACAGCATTTAAATTGAAACTGCCCAGGATTTCCTTTTTCAGACCTTCCCACTGGGGGGCCACCGTACTGAAAAACCGCTTGGTTCTGTTTTTACGGATCATGATGATCTGCCGGGCTTTTTCAATGTCCAGAGCGCACACCGGGTCGTTCTGGATCCGGGAGCACGCCAGCTGGATCAAAGACCGGTTTTCAGGGTCGGCATTGGCACTGTAATACATGAAACTGCCTTCTTTTCTGGCCACCAGCAGACCGGATTCCAGCAGGATTTTCAAATGTCTTGAAACCCCGGACTGGATCATGTCCACAATGGACACGATCTCATTGACATTGAGTTCTACTTCATTGAGAATGTGGAGCAGACGGAGCCGGGTGGGGTCGGACAGGGCCTTGAACTGGCGAATCACTTCCATTATTTGACCGTCACCACCGGGCAGCTGGCCTGGAGAATCACCACCTGGGATGTGGACCCGAACAGGAGTTTGCCCACCTTGGAACGGCTCCGGACACCGATGATGATCTCATCCACTTTGTTTTCATTCGCAAATGCCACAATATCTTCACCCGGCTCCATGCCTCTGACCAGCAGGTGGGTTTCACAGGGAATCTTTTTTTCTTTAAAAAACGACTGAACTGCCGCCAGATTGTCTTCTGCCGTTTTTACTTCTTTGGCGTGGGTATTGGGTCCTCCTTTCATGGAAGTCACCACGATCACCTGTCCGTCAAATGCTCTGGCATGACTGGATGCAATTTCCAGCAGATCCTTCCCCACGTTCACGCCCTGGTATCCCACCAGAATTTTCATCTTTTTTCTTCTCCATCAAAATTAACGAAACCGGTTGAAAGTCAAATCAACCATACTGAATAACCATATCTAAATTGATTGATATAATCAAGAAAGATTTCCGTCCAACTGTCTTCAGGATATCTGGACACCTGTGAAAAGTCATGAAAAATGAGTTGTCATTGGCTGAGCCTGGCGTTGTTTTTAACGAATAAGAAAGCCTGTGAGACATTGATTTTCCAGCAATATAAAAAAAGGGCTCAGATTTTCACCTGAACCCTTGATTTCATTATGGAGGCGGCTCCCGGATTCGAACCGGGGATATCGGCTTTGCAGGCCGTTGCCTTACCCCTTGGCCAAGCCGCCTTGTGTGGAGCGGGAAACGGGATTTGAACCCGCGACTTCGACCTTGGCAAGGTCGCACTCTACCACTGAGTTATTCCCGCTCAAT
>CALGAJ010000052.1 GCA_937951975.1 uncultured Desulfotignum sp. | reverse complement strand
GGGGGATCGGTGTTTGTAAAGATCCAAAAACAAAGGAATCAGGTAATCTGGCACCAAAAAGAGTGCCGCCTGTCCTGCCAGGGTCCGGGGCAGAACAGGCGGCTGGATAATGCGTGCCAAGGAGATGGGGATTGTTATAAGGAAACAATAAATTATCCTGTGACATTATCCACTAACATGGTTTCGGGACCGCAATTTTATCCCGATGTGAAACCAACCTATCTTTTGGGTTATCATTTGTCAACTATTTTTTTAAATAAAGCTTATAATTTTTATAAATAACCAAAAAAAACTAAAAATAACATTAATTTTAAGTGCCAGAAGATCCCATCCCCTGTTTTGGTAAAAATAGTTGTTTTTGGTCTCCGATGGATATCGCCCGGGTATCGATATCATACAGAGCGGATATGTTTTGGGGTGTCATCACCGTTTGGATAGGCCCATGACATAGAATTCGGCCGTTTTTCAGCATGATGATTTCATCGGCAAACAGGGATGCCAGATTCGGATCATGCATGGAGGCCACGATGCACAAATCGGTTGACCGGCACAGCGCCTTGATGGCGGACAGCAGATGGTACTGGTTGTTGAAATCCAGGTGATTGGTGGGCTCATCCAGGAGCATGATCCGGGCGTTCTGGGCGATGGCCCGGGCCAGCAGCACGATCTGGCGTTCTCCCCCGGAGATCCGGTTGAAATTTTTATCTGCCAGGTGAAACGCGTGCAACTGTTTCAGGGCCTCTTCCGCAATCCTGTAATCGCTTGCTTTGGGAACGGCGGCCGTTCCCAGGAACGGGGCCCTGGCCATCACCACCACGTCGATGACCCGGAACGGAAAAATTTCCATGTGCTCCTGGGGCACCAGGCTGACGGCCCGGGCGATCTCATTCCGGGACAGGGATGTCAGGTCTTTGCCGTCGATAAAGACCTGCCCTTGGGTGGGGTGTAAAATCCGGTTCAGGCAGTGAATCAGGGTGGTTTTCCCGGACCCGTTTCTGCCCAGCACCACGCAGAAACACCCTTTTTCCACGGTAAAAGAGATATCATGCAGCACCGGGGCCTTCCCATAGCTGAATCCGAGGTTGCGGCAGGAAAGCATCAGATCCATCCGGTGTTGCGGTTTTTGTACAGAAAATATCCGAAAATCGGGGCCCCGGTGAGGGCTGTGATGATGCCCACGGGAATCTCCGCCGAAGAGATGCTCCGGGCCGCGGAATCGGCCAGCAAAAGAAAAATGGCGCCCAATAAAGCGGTGACCGGTATCATTTTCTGGTGTTCCGGTCCGGCCAGGGACCGGGCCATATGGGGAATCACCAGGCCGATCCAGGCGATCTGCCCGCAGCAGGCCACGGACACCGCCACCATAAAGGAGCTGACCGTGATCAGGATCAGGCGGAACAGTCCGGGATTCATGCCCAGGGATTTGGCCTGGATATCGCCTAGAGACAGGATGTTGAGTCGGAATCCCAGCACAATGAAGACAATCAGTCCGACCAGGGTGAACGGCGCCATGGTTGCCACATGCTCCCAGGAGACCCGGCTCAGGCTGCCCATGACCCAGAAGATGATGCCGGGCAGCTCGTCATAGGGATCGGAAAAATATTTCACCACCATGAGCAGGGCATTGAAAAACGACATCACCACGATACCGGCTAAAACCAGCACGATCACCGGTTTGATGGAAATTGCCCTGGCCAGGCCCAGGCTCAGGCATACGGCAAAGATGCCGAAAAAAAAGGAAAGGATCTGAACCAGGCCGAAAACATTCGAGGCCAGGATCAGCCCCAGGGCCGCCCCGAACGTACACCCGGCCGAGACCCCAAGGATATCCGGAGACACCAGGGGGTTGCGGAACAGGGCCTGATACACGGCGCCGGACACGGCCAGGGCCGATCCCACCAGCAGGGCCATGAGACATCGGGGCAGGCGGATCCATAAAAAAACCAGCTCCTTGTGTACCAGATCCGCCGGCAGATCCTGCCCTTTCAACAGGTGGACAAAAAAGGTCATCATCTCCTGCCAGTGGATCTGAATCCGGCCTGAAAAAAGGGAGATCACCAGGGCCGCTCCCAGAACAAGGCCCAGCAGTCCCAGCAATCGGCCGGATGCGCGGGATGTGTTCATTCAGTCAATCGCGTCTTCAAGCGCACCGCCCATCTGCGTCATGGTTTTTCCATACAGATTCCGGTGAAAGGCATCGGCCTGGGCAAGCACATCAATATCGGCAAATTGTTCCGGATAGGCTTTTTGGGCCACCCAGAGCGTGGCCAGTACGGCCAAAGGCGACGGAAAATCCCATGGGGCCAGGCTGGAAGGGCATCGATAGACCTGGTTTTGGGATATGACGGAAATCCCCTGTAAGGGTGCCAGATCCAGGAACCGGACCTGGCTTTGTTTCATGTGCTGGGACAGCACCATGATGTCCGGATTCCATTCCACCAGCTGTTCCGGGGAGATATCCTGAAAATATCCGGTCAGATGGGACGAGACATTGCGGATCCGGGCCCGGGCAAAAATCTCATCCTGAAGCATGCTCCCGGTGGTGGTACTGAACAGTCCCAGGGTGGAGGCAAAGTATCCGGTTTTTTTCCGGGACCCGGGCAGATTGGCCAGCCGGTCATCCACCAGCGCCAGCACCGCATCCATCTGGTCCCGGACAAAAGTGATCCGCTGGGAATTTCCCACAGCCCGGGCAATGATTTCCATGGCCTGCAAAATGCTGTCAAAGGATTCCGGAAGAATCACGATGCTGGGGATCCCCATGGCCGAGAGTTTTTCCGTGGCAGGCAGGCCGTCGTTCTGGGAATAGAAAATCACCAGATCCGGTTTCAGGGACACCAGGGTTTCCAGGTTGGTACCCATGGATTTGGTACCGACCCCTGGCAGGTGCTGGATATCCGGCCAGACCGATACCTGCAATGGATCTTTTCGGCTTGAGTTGTCCACGCCCACCAGCGTGTGGGCCAGACCCAGGGACAGCACGCACAGGCTGGCCGGCTTGAATGTGGTGACCACCCGCTGAACCGGTCCTGTGATAACGACTTTGCGGCCCGCCATGTCCGTGATGATCCGTTCTCCGGTTTCCCGGGCCGGCAGCGCCGGAGTCGTCAGACAAAGGCAGACGGCAATCAATAATCCAATGAGTTTCTGAAGCATGGGCAATCAGTCCTAAGTCAATGGGTTTTGTAAAAGTCAGATATCGGTCATGGGGCTCATGCCAGTTCAAACAGAATGTGGACCTGAAACGTGACCGGGGTCTTGAACAGGGATGCCGGCGGTTTGGGAAACGGGGCCGCTTTTTTGACGGCATTGACCGCGGCTTCCTCCAGGGTCCTGTGCCGGGGAGTTTTCACCACCTGAACATCTTTGAGGGAACCATCCGCCAGGAGCACGAATTTGACCTTGACCCGGCCTTGAATATGCCGGGACCGGGCGGATTCCGGATATTCCTTGACGCTGTGAATCCGTAAATTCAGCATTTCAAAATA
>CALGAJ010000051.1 GCA_937951975.1 uncultured Desulfotignum sp. | reverse complement strand
CAGAAACTGCAACGAACTGTGTCCGGAAGTGTTCAAATATGATGAAGATGAACTGAAATCCACCATTCGGGTGGACCCCATTCCGGATCATCTCAAGGACAAGGTCCGCCAGGCTGCCGCCGAATGCGGTGCTGAAGCTATCATCATCGAAGAATAAAACCGAACCACAAGGATAAAAGGTGTTTTCATGGGAAAATTCCGGGAAAGCAGGACTGCGGTGAACCTGCATACCTCTTTTGCCGCAGAGGCCCAGGCCCGAACACGGTATAATTTTTTTGCCAACAAGGCCAGGGATGACGGGTATGTTCAGATCGGCAAACTGTTCGATGAAACCGCGGCCCAGGAATTTGAACATGCGCTGCGGTTTTTCAAGTTTTTCAACGGCGGCGAATTGACCATCAACTGGCATTTTCCCGCCGGCGTGATCGAAGATACCCGTTCCAATCTGCTCTCATCTGCAGAACTGGAAAATTACGTGGGCAATGACATGTATGCCAAATTTGCTGAAATCGCCCGGGAAGAAGGGTTTGCCCGGGCAGCCGATACATTTGATGCCATTATTGTGGCGGAAAATCATCATGAAAAACTGTTCCGGCATCTGGCTGAAAATATCGCATCCAACCGGATTTTTCAGGATAAGAAGCCGATTCAATGGCGTTGCCTGGGTTGCGGATACATCCACACCGGAGAAAAGGCACCGGATAAATGTCCGGCCTGCGTGCGAACGACCGGCTGGTTTGAGCGGTTGTGTGAAAATTATTGATCCGTTTTCCGGCCCTGATACAAATTTGTACCAGGGCCGGAAAATCATTTCTGTATCATTTCCCATCTCATTTCATCTTTTTCAGAACCAAGTTTTTTCCAACCATCTGTAATTAAATATTGTTTTTATTTTTTGCTGTTTTGGTACAGGGTTTGCTTTACCATATGCCATAAGCAAAAAATAATTCAGTACTCAATCCTGACACAGGAGGATATGAAATGAGACTTGGCGATATAAAGAAAAATTACAATCTGCTGAATTCAGTGGACTGGGACATGACACCGGAAGAAGCGATTGCTTTGCATCTGGAATGGGGTCCGTTACGGTCTCAATCCTATTACAATTCCAGAGACAATGACAATGAAACGGTATATTTTGTGATCAACACCTGGAAGAACCCACCGATTCTGACGCTGGTGCGGAGAAAAGGATTTGATTCTGAAGAACTGGGTAATTTTTCACTGCCCAAGCCGCTGGAAACAGAATTTTTACAAGGTATCGGCAAATACAAAGGCGTATATGCCGTTGAAGGAAAAGTGCGAGACTGGCTGAAAAAGGAACTTGACGTTTAACCCATAACCGCCTCCTCATAAAGTTCCTCTGCCGGAAACCGGGTGCGGCAAAATACTATGATGCCGCACCCGGTTTATTTATTTGCCGTTTGATTCTTTTTCATTGATTTTTATGAAATCTTTGACCATCAGTTCGCCCAGTTCTCTGGACCGTTTGGTGGCCGATTCCACCGCGTTGATCAGGGTGGTGCGAAGGCCGCCCTGCTCCAGGGTATGGATTCCTGCAATGGCGGTGCCGCCGGGGGATGCCACCCGGTCTTTGAGCTGTCCGGGGTGCTCTCTGGATTCCAGAAGCATGCGGGCGGAACCCAAAACAGTCTGGGAGGACAGAAACAGGGCATCTTTTCTGGACAGGCCCATTTTCACACCGGCATCCGCCATGGCGTCCACAATGGTGAAAATATAGGCAGGCCCGCTGCCGCTGAGACCGGTAAAGGCATCCATGAGGACATTTTCATGGATGAACACGGTTTTGCCCACGGAGTTGAAAATGGCCCGGGCTTCAGCCACATCATTTTCCAGCACATACTCACCTGCGGCGATGGCGGTGGCACTTTCTTTGACAAACGCGCAGATATTGGGCATGGCCCGGATCAGACGCAGCTTTTTCTGCAGGCCGATGGCAATGGCTGCCAGGGGAACCCCTGCGGCAATGGAGATGATCAGTTTGGAGTCATCCAGGGCCGGGGCGGTTTCCTTGAGCACCATCCCGAGAATCTGGGGTTTGGTCGCGTAGACCACAATATCAGACTGCCGGATCACTTCCAGGTTGTTCCGGGTCACATTGACATGGTATTTGTCTTTGATGGCGGCCAGCAGTTCCGGGTCGATGTCCGAGCAGAAGATGTTTTCAGGTTGGGTCGCCTGGGAGAGAACCAGGCCGGAAACCAGCGCTTCTCCCATGTTGCCGCTGCCGATGAATCCGATTCTCTTTTTCTGCAGCATGTCTGATGTAACTCCTTAATTTGGATCAGTTAAAATTTTTATATTATGTCCAACCACCGGATCGAGTCAAGGTAAAATTTGGGGTCTGATCATGCGGGTTTTGATTTTGCCGTTGTCAACGCATAAGAATCTGAATATGATACCGGCATACCCGATTTCATGAAGATATTGACAGGACGTGAAACCCGATGCCCGACCCATTGAGACAGAAACTGGAAACATTATATCATACGAATAACCGGAAAGAGTTTGTAGACCCGGACCCGCTCATGTTTTTGTATCGGTATCCGCAGGTGTGTGACCGGGAGATCGCGGGACTGGTGGCGGCATGCCTGGCCTATGGCCGGGTGGAGATGATTTTGCAGGCTGTGGATCAGGTGCTGATGTTTTTGGGGTCAAATCCCAAAGACCGGGTACTCCATCTGAATGAAACCGATCTGTGCCGGGGGTTGGCCGGTTTTTCGTACCGGTTTGCCCGGCCGGCCCATGTGGTGAGTCTGATGGTCGGGATACAGCGGGTGCTCCGGCAGTACGGCTCCCTGGAAGCCTGTTTCATGACCGGCATGTCAGTGGATGATCCTACGGTCATGCCCGGGTTGCTTCATCTGGTTCGGCAACTGAACCCGGACGGGGCCTGCGGACATCTTTTGGCAGATCCGGCTAAGTCCAGTGCCTGCAAGCGCAGTCACCTGTTTTTACGCTGGATGGTGAGAAAAGATCCGGTGGATCCCGGGGGCTGGGACAAAGTCCGGCCGTCTCAGCTGTTGATTCCCCTGGACCGGCATATGTTCTCTGCAGGCAAAATGCTTGGATTCACCCGGCGCAAAACCCCGGATCGAACCGCATGTCTGGAGATTACAGACGGATTCAGGCAACTTAACCCCGAAGACCCGGTGAAATATGATTTCTGCCTGACCCGTTTCGGCATCCGGCGCAGCCTGGACATGACGGATTTAGGGGCCATACTGGCGGATTGACATGTCAACACACAAAGGAGAACGGATGGATCCGGATGCATACATGCTGCCCCCGCTGTTGCCGGGACGGCTGATCAAACGCTATAAACGCTTTTTAGCCGATATCTGCCTGGATTCCGGCGAGACCGTGACCGCCCATTGTCCCAATTCCGGGTCCATGAAAGGGTGTGCCGAGCCGGGATGTCCAGTGTGGCTGTCGGTGAGCGACAATCCCCGGCGCAAACTCAAGTACACCTGGGAGCTGATCAAAACTCCGGCATCCATGATCGGCATCAATACCCTGGTGCCCAACCGCCTGGTGAAAAAAGCCATTGAAAATCACATGATTTCCGAGCTGAACGGATACAGTCAGGTTCGTTCCGAAGTCAAAACCAGCGAAGGTACACGTCTGGATCTGGTTCTGGAAAATGCCGGAGAAGACCGGTGTTATGTTGAAATCAAAAACTGCACCCTGGTGGAGGACGGCACAGCCATGTTTCCGGACGCGGTCACCCTGCGGGGCCAGAAGCATCTGGATGAACTGATGCACCTGGTGAAGACCGGGCACCGGGGCGTGATTTTCTATCTGATCCAGCGCATGGATGCACTCCGGTTCACGCCGGCGGCCAGGATCGATCAACAATATGCGGAGAAGCTGCGTGAAGCATCAGACAATGGGGTGGAAATTGTGACCCGGGATGTTCAGATCGATCTGGAACGGATTCGGATCAATCACCCCGTCCCCTTTGTATTATAACCTGTTTAACACGGCAAACAAGGCTTGACAATCTACCACTTTGTAGTATTTTAAGCCCATAAATCAGGCAACGGTTAACGATGCAGGACGTCATACCAAGGAGGAAATCATATGTGGGAATATACAGACAAAGTCAAGGATCATTTTATGCACCCCAGAAATGTGGGGGAGCTGAAAGATGCCAATGCCATCGGCGAAACCGGATCTTTGAATTGCGGGGATGCGCTGAAACTTTTCTTGAAGGTGGATGAGAATGAGCGTATTGTGGATGCGTCGTTCATGACATTCGGCTGTGCCAGTGCCGTGGCATCCTCCTCCGCTTTGACGGAAATCATCAAGGGCATGACCCTGGATGAGGCGGCCAAAGTCACCAATGGGGATATTGCCGATTATCTGGGGGGGTTGCCCAAGGAAAAGATGCATTGCTCCGTCATGGGCAAGTCCGCACTGCAAAAAGCCATTGCCGACTACCGGGGAATCCAGATCATGGAAAAACCCGGAGAAATGGTATGTGAATGTTTTGAAGTGACCGATCTGGAAATTATCGAGGCGGTCAAAGCCAATGGACTGGAAACCACTGAGGATGTCACCAATTATCTCAAAGCCGGGGGCGGGTGCGGTAAATGCCTGGGCCGGATCGAAGAGGTGATCGCCTCTGTCAAAGCCGAGGGATGAGCCATATGAACGTTATTTATACCGACAACAATGCCACCACGCGGGTGGCGGATGAAGTGATTGAAGAGATGCTGCCTTTTTTCGGGGGATTTTACGGCAACCCTTCCTCCATGCATACATTCGGGGACCGGGTGGGCAAAAAGATCAGACAGGCCCGGCAAAAAGTGGCGGATCTGATCCATGCGGACCCGGACGAGATCATATTTACCTCCTGCGGGACGGAAAGCGATAACAGTGCCATTTTTTCAGCCTTGAACGCCCATCCGGACAAGAAACGCATCATCACCTCCAATGTGGAACATCCGGCCATTTTGAACCTGTTCAAATATCTGCGGGATAAAAAAGGGTATGATGTGGTGCTGGTGCCGGTGGACAAAAAAGGACATCTAAATCTGGATCTGCTGTATGACAGTTTGTCCGATGATACCGCCATTGTCTCCCTGATGTGGGCCAATAACGAGACCGGTGTGATTTTTCCCATTCCTGAGATCGCGGAAAAAGTCACGGAAAAAGGGATACTGTTTCACACGGATGCGGTGCAGGCGGCCGGGAAAATCCCCATCGATGTAAAGGACGCCCATGTGGATATGCTGTCTTTATCCGGCCACAAGATTCATGCGCCCAAGGGCATCGGCGTTTTATACGTGAAAAAGGGCATTAAGTTTTTTCCTTATCTGATCGGCGGACACCAGGAAAAAGGCCGGCGGGGCGGCACGGAAAACACGGTGTCCATTATCGGCCTGGGCAAGGCCTGTGAACTGGCGGCACAGCAGCTGCCCATCATGAATACCCAGGTGAAAGAACTGCGGGATTATCTGCAAAATCAGCTGCTGGAAAAGATTCCAAGTGTGTCCGTGAATGGCGATCTTGAAAACCGTCTGCCCAATACCCTGTCCATCGGATTTGATGCAGTGGAAGGGGAGTCCATTCTGCTGATGCTGGACAAGGAGGGCATCTGCGCCTCTTCCGGTTCCGCCTGCACTTCCGGTTCTCTGGATCCCTCCCATGTGCTCATGGCCATGGAGGTGCCGTTCAAGTCCGCCCATGGGACCATCCGGTTTTCTTTGTCCCACTACAACACCAAAGAGGAAATGGATCATATCGTGAAGACCATGGTTCCCGCCATTGAAACACTTCGGGCCATGTCTCCTTTCTGGAAAGACGGTAAACTGGTATAAAAAATCATGACAACCGATCAAGCACTGGTATTTGCCATCCTTTTCGCAACCCTGGTGTTGTTTGTCTGGGGAAAGTTCCGGTATGACCTGGTGGCTCTGACCGCCTTGTTGCTGGTGTCGGTGACCGGTCTGGTTCCCATTAATGAGGTGTTTCTGGGGTTCGGACACCCGGCGGTGATCACGGTGGCTGCGGTGCTGGTCTTGAGCCGGGGGCTGTTCAACGCCGGGGCTGTGGATCTGTTGTCCCGGCATATGGCAAAAGTGGGAACCGTTCCCACAATCCAGGTGACGGCGCTGGCCGGTATTGTGGTGGTCTGTTCGAGTGTGATGAACAATGTGGGCGCACTGGCGCTTTTGATGCCTGTGGCCATATGGATGTCCCGCCAGAGCGGCCGGTCGCCTTCCCTGTTGCTCATGCCTTTGGCATTCGGTTCTCTTCTGGGGGGGCTGGTCACCCTGATCGGCACGCCGCCCAATATCATTATTGCCTTATACCGGGTGGACACCGGTCTGCCGGCATTCCGGATGTTTGATTTTGCACCGGTGGGAATCGGGGTGGCCCTGGCAGGCCTGGCGTTTATTTCTGTGTTCGGGTGGCGGCTGACCCCCAAGCGGGAAGCCCGGTCATCTCCGGATGAGTTGTTTGAAATTGAAAATTATATCACCGAGATCATCGTTCCGGAAGGGTCCAAATTTGTCGGCCAGACTATTTTTCACCTCACATCCGCCATGGAAAAAGAAACCGAAGCCACTGTCGTGAGCCTTTCCAGGGGGGAAATCCACAAACCCGCCCCATCCTGGTACGAAATTCTGGAACCCGGGGATGTGCTGATGGTGGAGGCGGCGCCGGATGATCTCAAAGCGTTGATGGACGGACTGGGGCTGGAACTGGCCGAATGCAAGGGGGATTGCCGCTCCACATTGGGATCCAAAGATATCCGGTTGATGGAAGCGGTCATCACCACGGAATCCACCTTGCCGGGCAAAACCTCTGCCGGCCTTTACCTGCGCCGGCTTTACGGGGTCAATCTTTTGGCCATTGCCCGGCGTGGCCGGCGGATTACACAGCCTTTGGGCCAGACAAAATTCATGACCGGTGATATTCTTTTGTTCCAGGGCACGGATCAATCATTACAGGCCGTGGTCAAAAAATTTAAATGCCTGCCTTTGGCAGAACGTGAAATTCGGATCGGTCAACCTAAAAAAGTCATGTTGTCCGTGGGCATTTTCGGCGCTGCCATGGTGTTGTCCGCCACCGGCATCCTGCCGGTCCAGATTGCATTTACAGCCGCTGCCGTGATCATGGTCCTGGCGGGTGTCGTGCCTTTAGGAGAAATCTATGAGCATATTGACTGGCCGGTGATTGTGCTGCTGGGCGCCATGTTTCCTCTGGGCCATGCCCTGGAAAGTTCAGGGGGGGCCGGATTGATCGCGGAAAAACTACTGATGCTGTCCGGTTTTTTCCCCAGCGCCGGGACCCTGGCAGTCCTTCTGGCCGGCACCATGCTGTTGTCCAATGTAGTGAACAATGCAGCGGCGGCCGTGCTGATGGCGCCCATCGCCATTACCCTGGCAAAGGAAATGGGAATTTCTCCGGACCCGTTTCTGATGGCTGTAGCTGTGGGGGCTTCATGTGCGTTTCTGACACCGGTGGGTCACCAGTCCAATGCCCTGGTCATGGGACCGGGGGGATATAAATTCGGTGATTACTGGCGTATGGGGTTGCCGCTTTCCATTATCGTGACAGCGGTGGCAGTGCCGTTGATTCTGATTTTCTGGCCCATGATTCCTGTGTCCGGAGGATGATCCTGGCGGATACCATTTGTTTTCTCTCTGAAATTTGTGCCGCCCCCCGTGGGGTGCCTTACTGCCGGCCAGGAATCCACGGGGTGGCTCCGACAGTCCGTCAGTAAGGCACCCCACGGGGGGGCTACGCTGTGCTGAAAGGAACGGCATGGCAGCCATTCGTAACCCACAACCAACATACTTCATTGGTATCATCCGACACGCTGGAATAGCGGCGTACTGATATACCGCTCCCCGGTATCGCACACGATAAATACCACGGTTTTTCCGGGATGCTGTTCAGCCACCTTTACGGCGGCATGAAAATTGGCACCCGATGAAATTCCGCACAGCAGCCCGTAATCTTTTGCCAGTTCTTTTGCACCGGCAAAGGCCTGGTCATCGGACACGGTGACGATTTCATCGATGATGTCTCGGTTCAGGTTGGCGGGGACAAACCCGGCACCGATCCCCTGAATTTTGTGGGGACCGGGATTTCCCCCGGACAGCACAGGCGATTTTTCCGGTTCCACCGCCACGGACCGCAGGTGCGGATTTTTTTGTTTGATCATTTCCGAGACCCCGGTGATGGTGCCGCCCGTGCCCACACCCGCCACAAAGATGTCAATGTTTCCGTCCAGGGCGTTCCAGATCTCAGGTCCGGTGGTGGTGCGGTGGATTCCCGGGTTGGCCGGGTTGGAGAACTGGTCCGGCATCCAGGCGTTGCCGGTTGTTTCAACCAGGTTCCGGGCCGCCTCGATAGCCCCTTTCATTCCTTTTTCCCCGGGCGTCAGATGCAGTTGCGCGCCTAAGTGGGCCAGCAGCTGCCGGCGCTCGATGCTCATGGTTTCAGGCATGGTCAGAACCAGTTTCAGCCCCTTGACCCGGCACACGAACGCCAGGGCAATGCCGGTGTTGCCGGAGGTGGGCTCCACAATCACGGTGTCCGGATTGATTTTTCCGGATTCCAGGCCGTGGTTGATCATGGCTAGGCCGATCCGGTCCTTGACCGATGACAGGGGGTTGAAATATTCCAGTTTTCCATAGATGTCGGCCCCTGTGGCCCGGCTTACCTTGTCCAGATAGACCAGAGGGGTGTTGCCGCAGGCTGCAGTGATATCAGGCAGTTTTTTCATTTTGATATTCCTTGTGGGAAGGCGGGTGTTTGTAAACCAGCTTGGGGGATTCCATGAATACCTTGGTGTCCGGCGGGATGGAAGAGGTGAGCCACACATTGCCGCCCACCACGGACCGGGTTCCGATCACAGTGTCTCCGCCTAAGATCGTGGCCCCGGAATACACAATCACATCATCTTCAATGGTGGGATGGCGTTTGGCCCCTCTGAGTTTTTCTCCGGCATCCGGAGGAAGGGACAACGCACCAATGGTCACATTCTGATAGATCCGGACATTGTTTCCGATTTCCGATGTTTCACCGATCACAATACCGGTGCCGTGGTCGATGACAAACCGCCGGCCGATGGTGGCGCCGGGATGAATATCGATGCCGGTCAGGCTGTGGGCCTGTTCGGTCATGATCCTTGGCAGCTGGGGCACCTGAAGCCTGAACAGCCGGTTGGCAATCCGGTACACCATGGTGGCATACAGTCCGGGATAGGAAAAAATGACTTCATCATGGCTTTTGGCCGCCGGATCGCCGGCATAGGCACCTTTGACATCTTCGGCCAGTTCCCGTCTCAGTTCAGGGATGGCCCGGATCATGGTCAGGGCGGCATCGTGGCCACGGGGTTCGCATTCCGTGCACGCCAGATCATATCGGTGGCAGTCATGGCGAAGCACATGAATGATCTGTTCAGACAAGATATCATACAACTGGGATACGGATTGCCCCAGGTGATAGATCAGGTTGGCATTGTCCACTTTTTCTTTGGAAAAATATCCGGGAAACAGCACCTGCCTGAATTTTTCAATCATGTCTTGAACAGAGATGGAAAAATGAATGGGTTCGTCGCCGATATGGGCAAAACAGGTGTCATCATCCAGAGACGTGATGATGTCCCTGATGGCGCCAGGCAGTTCGCTGCGCTGCGCAGGGACACGATTGCCTTCGATTTTGCAGGTCGAACAATGTTGTGCAGACTCATTCATTTTCAACGCTTCCTTTGTCTGGTTCGAAAATTTTGATGAATACCGGACATTTCCGGCAGGCTTCCATTTTTTCCGCCCAGGAATGATACGATTCACCGTTGCATCGGGTGCCGTTGATGAACCAGCAGAGATCTCCGGAATTGAATTCCCATGCCGGGCAGTTTTCCAGACGGCTGCCGGAGCACTGGTTGATGTCCCAGCATTTATTGCCCTCTGTATCCTTAAGATTCAATGTCCTGTGCAGGAGAAATAGAGATTGCCGTTCCACATGGTGAGGGATTTTCCGCCATCCCTGCTCATAGCTGTGGATGGCTTTAATGGAAATTCCGAGCAGCTGGGCCAGCTCTTTCTGGGTCTTTCCCAGCCGGGTTCTCAGATATTTGAAATCTTTGGGATCCATGCGTGTCCTTACATCGGGTTCATACGATTCTATTAAGACTTAACCACTGGTTCATGTGTGAAAATATACCACAGAGTGGTGGGTGTCAACGATGAAATTTTTAAAAGGCCTGAAAAACACAGGTATTTAGTTGACGAATATGTATGCGATATTACTTTATGTGCAAAATTGAATTAATAATGAAACGAAAGGAACCCAAGGTGATTTATGAAATTGGATAAATTGACCATGAAATCCCAGGAACTGCTCCAGTCCGCCCATGAAACGGCCCGGAGAAAAAACCATGCCGCTATTGAGCCGGTTCACTTGTTGAGCGGTTTGATTGCAGACCGGCAAGGTGTGGGTGCGGCGATCCTCAAAAAAATCGGGGCGGATATGTCTGCGGT
>CALGAJ010000050.1 GCA_937951975.1 uncultured Desulfotignum sp. | reverse complement strand
ACAGCCCCACCTGGAATTCCCCGGAGGTCCGGGTGAAGGCCAGGATATCCTGGAGATAGGTCAGGAACGCGTCCGACACATGGACCTGGTCCACGGCGTTCTGGATGGCCAGAATCCGGGCGGCATCCAGAAACGGCACAAGACCGGTCATGGCCGGTTCCGCGCCAACGCCTTTCAATATCTGTTTTTCCGCGGCCCGGTCCGGATACCCCAAGTGGATGCGCATGAGAAACCGGTCCATCTGGGATTCGGGCAGGGCAAAGGTGCCGGCCTGTTCCATGGGGTTCTGGGTGGCGATGACAAAAAACGGGGCTTCCAGGGACCGGGTTTCCCCTTCAATGGTCACCTGTTCTTCTTCCATGGCTTCCAGCAGAGCGCTCTGGCTTTTGGGCGTGGCCCGGTTGATCTCATCGGCTAAAAACACCTGGGTGAAAATGGGACCGGGATGAAAGGTGAACGTGGCCGTATGCGAATCAAAGACCGACATACCCAGAATATCCCCGGGCAACAGGTCAGAAGTGAACTGCATGCGCTGAAATTTCAGTCCCATACACCGGGCCAGCACTTTCGCCAGTGTGGTTTTTACCGATGCCGGGCAGATCTTCGATGAGCAGATGACCTTTGGCAAAAAGACAGGTCAGGGCCAGGCGGATCTGGGGTTCTTTGCCCAGCACCACCGAGCCCACCTGGCGGACGATTTTTTCAAATTCCGGAATCATCAAGCGGTCTGTGTGCTGTTTCATCCGTCGGGCGTCCATTTTTTCCAGGACCGGATCAACTGGATAAAGGTCCGGACCCCGGTGCCGGAAGGACCTTTGGGAATATAGGATTTTTCAGTGAAATCCCAGGCCGTGCCCGCGATGTCCAGGTGGGCCCAGGGGGTGTCTCCCACAAATTTGGACAGGTATGCGGCTGCCGTGATGGTGCCTCCGGCTTTGCCCCCGGTGTTTTTGATATCCGCCACCTTGGATTCGATTTGTTTGATGTAATCCTCGTTCAACGGCAGGCGCCACACCGGCTCTCCGGCATCCTGTCCGGCCGCTTCCAGGCGCCGGGTCAGTTCGTCGCTGTTGGACACCATGCCGGTATAATGGTGGCCCAGGCCGATGATCACGGCCCCGGTCAAGGTGGCGATGTCCACCACACAGTCGGGTTGAAAGGTCTTGATGCCGTGGGCCAGGGCATCGGCCAGGATCAGCCGGCCTTCGGCATCCGTGTTCACCACTTCCGAGGTCACCTGGTTCACATGGGTGATGACGTCCCCGGGCTTTAAGGCGGATCCGCTGGGCATGTTGTCCGTGGCCGGTACCATGGCCACCACCCGCAGGTCCGGCTTTTCTTCGGCCACCGCAGTCATGGCCGCCAGAACGGCGGCACCGCCGCACATGTCATATTTCATCTCCTCCATGCCCGCAGCCGGTTTGATGCTGATGCCCCCGGAGTCAAAGGTCAGTCCCTTGCCCACCAGCAGCAGGGTGTCGGATGGTTTTCCCGGATCATACTCCAGAATCACCAGGCAGGGCGGGGTGGTCGATCCCTGGTTCACCCCTAAAATCCCGCCCATGCCCAGTTCTTTCATCTCTTTTATTCCCAGACAGGTACAGGTCAGTCCATGGGTATCGGCCAGGGATCCGGCATAATCGGCAAACGCTTCAGGCGTCCATCCGTTGCCCGGTTCATTGGCCATGTCTCTGGCCTGACAGACGGCATCTGCGGCGTTTATGGCTTTTTTTGCGCCTTTCCGGGCGGATGGCGCCCCTTTGTCACAGGAAAACCAGATGGAAGAAATGCCCGGATAATCGGTTTGTTTCCGGGTGGTCTGCTTGTATTTGGAAAACCGGTAATCTCCCAGCAGGATTCCTTCCGCCAGCGCTTCAGCGGTCTTTTCCATGGAAACCCCTGAAATCTGAGGCAGACAGACAGCCAGGGTCCCGGCCTTTGTCTTTTCACAGGTTTTGGCGATAATGCCGCCCTGCTTGCGAAGAATTTCAAAAAAATCAGGGACAGGCTTCCGTGAATCCGTCATTCCCAGTCCCAGGATCAGGATCCGTCTGGCTTTGGCGGAAACGGTCTGCGTGCCGGCCAGAGGATAGTACAGCAGTTTTTCATCGGCCTTGCCGGTGAAATCCCCCAGTGCATGGGCGTTTTCCACCAGGGCTGTGACAGTGGTATCACATAAAGGGGGCATTTCTTTGCGCTGGGTGGCAAAATAGACCACCAGATCAGAGTCAAGGGTATCAACCGGTTTTTCAGTGATGGACAGTCGGGTTTCTTTCATGAAGGTCTCCATTGCTTGGAATCAGGTAACAAAAGTTACGTATCTCATAATTTTATCACAGATCCACAAATATGTCAGCGGTTTCACCGGATGTTTTTCCCGGGAAAATTTCAAAATTCATTGACTTTCAGATGTGTTTCCTATTCTATATTTTTAGATGAACAAGACAAACCAATACCAGGAGGGTGATATGGAAAAAATGAAAGTAAAGGATCTGATGGTCCCGGTCGACCAGTTTCCAAAAATTGCTGACACCGCATCGTTGTACGATGCACTTTCGGCCCTGGAAAAGGCCCAGGAAGCGTTTTTATCCGGAAAGAATTCCCAGCGGATCTTGCTGGTGGAAAATGAGAAAAAACAGGTCATCGGAAAAATCTCCCCCATTGATCTGTTCAAGGGGCTGGAAAAAAAATACAACCAGGTCAATGTGGAAAAAACTCTGGAAAAGTTCGGGCTCAAGTATATCTGGAGCGGCATGCGCAAAGAATATGACCTGTGGGAGAGCCCGTTCAAGGACCTGTGCCGCAAGGCCGGGGATATCCATGTCAAGGATTTTGTGAAGATTCCCAACGAGGGTCAGACCGTGGATGCAAAAGACACGCTATCCAAATGCTTTCATTTGTTTGTGATCAATCGGCACGACACCCTTTTTGTGATGGAAAAAAATGAATTCATCGGCATGCTGCGATTTTCCGATGTTTATAAAAAAGTTGCCCAGACCATGAAAGAGTGCACGATTTGAAATGATCCATCAGCAAGGCAGCCGGCATTCTCCAACACCCGGACGTGGTTTTTGTTTTTTCCATCAGGGTCAGGGGCCATTTTCTGAAGGGGCCGGTACCTGTTTGGGGTGTCTGTTTTTAGCTTCGGCAATGTCGTGAGCCCAGGACCGGTCGGAGGAATCCGGTTCAAGGCCGTCCGTATTGCCGTTTTTTTCCGGTGAAAAACACAGTTCTGTGGCCAGGGCAAAATGATCGGATCCAAAGGAAGGCAGACGTTTGATGGCGCAGACCGTGAAGTGGCGGCTGTGAAAAATGTGATCCAGGGGCCAGCGAAACACAGGATACCGGGTATGAAATGTGTTGAACATGCCCCGGCCGACACGGGGATCCAGCAGCCCGCTGATTTTTCGGAACAGGCGGGTGGTGGGAGACCAGGCCACGTCATTCAGGTCCCCGGTCACAATGACGGGTTGTGTGCTGGTTTCAAGGCTCCGGGCGACAATGACCAGTTCTGCGTCGCGTTCCGCAGATTCTTCATTTTCCGTGGGACTGGGCGGCGCCGGATGAAGAAAATGCATCCGCACGGTATCTTTGCCGGGCAGTCGGACCAGCGTGTGCATGGACGGCACCTCCGGTTCCACCAGAAACGTGATCTCCGCCTGTTCAAGGGGCAATCGTGAATAGACATGCATGCCGTAGAGATTGTCCAGCGGACATTTGATGGTATATGGCATGTCCGTTTCCAGAACATCCAGGTGATTCTGCCACCATTGATCCGTTTCCAGGGTGACCAGGATATCCGTGTCAAACTGTTTGACCAGCCGGATCAGTTTTTTTGCATTCCGGTTGGGTGTCAGTACATTGGCTGTGACAATACGCAGTCTGCGGTTGGAAGGGCAATGGGCGGCCCAGGCAACTTCTTTGGGCCAGAATGGGGTATAAGGGACAATCCACCACAGCTGCCAGATCAGACAGATGGCTGTGGTTCCGATAACCAGCCCTGAAAACACGGTTTTGGTATCAAGAAAAATCCATTGAAAACAAAGCAGCACCATGGCCAGCACGGCCAGCTGCAGCCGGGGAAAATCCATGGACCGTATGGTCCAGTGGGGATTCCGCCACACAGGTAAAAATGTGGCGGTCACCAGCAGCAGGGTGATTATCATCAGAATTTCTTTCATGAAAAAGAAATATCAGACAAATTTTCACAACACAATCAAAATGTGGCTCACTTGGGAAGGATACAGGAAAATCTTGCCAGCAGCGGGTTGTGGTCTGAAAACAGGCGGTTTTCCATGGCATCTATGTGGTTCAGGGTCAATTGGCGGAAATAGATGCGGTCCAGTTTAAATCCGAATGCCTGTTTCACCAGATGGGACCGTTTCGGCCGGGCCTGTTGCAGGCCCAGTTGCCGGGCCAGGCCCGTGATGAACTGAAGCCTGGATCGATTCCAGCAGTTGAAGTCTCCGGCCAGAATCATGGGGCCGGAATGGTGCTGCAGGGTTTTGAGCAACCGGGAAAATTCCCATTCATACCAGGCCAGGGAAGTGAAATTGACCGCATGCACATTGACCACCAGCAGCAGATCCCCGGTGCCCAGCCAGTACCGGGTCATGAGAATGTTTTTCCGGGTGGCGAGCAGAGTTTCCCTGGCCAGGGACATGACATCGGTTTTGGTGTGAATATCGGCTGTGGCCGCGGTCAGAACCCCGAAATGGCGTTCCCGTATTCTGATGTTGGCGGCTGCCGCATAGGGCAGCCCGGCCACGGAAAACAGCGTGTCCGGAAACACAGCCTCCTGGAACATGAGAATATCCATATCAAACTGCCGGACCCAGTTTTTGACCATGGTATCGAACTCGGGTTTCAGGTTTTCCTTGTGAACATTCCAGCACAGGATACCAAAATCACAGGGAATGATTTTGTTTTCCAGAATCAGCGGTGACCGCAATAAGGGAATTTCCGGTTTAAACATGTTATCAGATCCAGGCCTGTCACAGAAGCGGTGCAAACACGCTCATGAGGTTTTCACTGATCCGGCGCCACCGTCCGGCCGGCTTCATACGACTGGTGCAATCGGCAATCAACTGGTTCATCCAGGCGGCACATGGATCGATAATGGATCTGGAATAGGCAAAACTGACCACCTCATAATTGAGAAACAGGCTGCGCTGGTCAAAATTGGCAGATCCCATCACCACGCCCCGGTTATCAAACAGCATGGCTTTGGCATGAATCATGCCATGGGGATATAAAAGCACTTTCACGCCTTTGCTGTTCAGATCCCGCATGAAACTGGACCGACTCAGGTCAGCGACCAGGTGATTGGAACTGGCCGGGGTGATGAGCCGGACATCCACGCCTCTGTGGCAGGCAATGACCAACGCCTGCATCAGGCTTTTATCCGGAACAAAATACGGTGTCACGATCCAGATGCGTTCTTGGGCGGAAAAAACGGCAAACAGCAGGGCTTCGTATAAGGCATCACTTTGAATATCCGGTCCGGAAGGCACCACCTGAAGAGTCGCATCGCCTGTGGCCTCCGGCAGGAAATCCGGAACAGCCAGTTTGTTTTCAGCCGTATGATTCCAGTCTTCCGTGAAAATTTCCCGGTAATGAAACACGGCCGGTCCCTCAAGATAAAACAGAATGTCCGTCCACCGCTGGTCATACGGGGAAGGCCCCATATATTCTCTGGAAATGTTCATACCCCCGGAAAGAACCGTGCAATCATCAAAAATGAAGATTTTCCGGTGGTTTCTCAAATTGATATAGTTCTGGAACGGCCGGGTCATCAGCGGCATGTAAAACGCCACCTGTCCGCCGGCTTTTCTCAGGTTTCGCAGTGGTTTCTGACGAAAGTAGAGGGGCAGGGATCCGATGCAGTCGATGAGCAGTTTCACCTGCACCCCCTGGGACGCTTTCCGCGTCAGGGCGGACAGCACGTTTTTTCCCACCGGGTCCGGACTTAAGACATATGTGGAGATGAGAATGGTGTGCCGGGCGGATGCGATCTGATCCATGATCATGTTATAGGCTTTGACACCGTCGGTATAAAAGAAAAAACGGTTTCCTAAGGTGGCGCCGGCAATGCCGTTGTTTCGCAGCACCTTGTCAATATGGGTGGCTTTTGAATCCGGGATCTCCCCTTTTTTGGCCAGTGTGAGAGCGGTTTTTTCCCTTCGCTTGAGTTTCCGGCTCCTGAATATGAAATAAAGAGGCACCGCCAGGTAAGGCAGCAGGATAATGGCCAGAAGCCAGGCAATCATGCTTGGCGGTTCTCTGCGCTGGTAAACCATATGTCCCAGAGAGCCCAGAACCAGCATCCCGGACACAATGGCGGAGGTCTGTACCAGGATGAAATAAAAAACATTTTCACTCATAATATGTGTCACCCACAGCTCCTGAAGAATCCTGAAACGGCGGGAGCCCGGGAATCCCTGCCGCTTTTATAACCGGGAAAGCATCAAAGCGGGGTGAACTCAAACTTCTGTCCTCCGATGGCGGCCTCATACATCAGCCCGCCTTTGGTGTGGACGAATACGGCCAGTCCTTTGGTGTAGCTGATTCTGGCCTGTATCGCTTTGTCAGGACCGGCGCTGGCACCTGCGGTGGTGCCCTCGGTGCCGGCTTTTGCCTGGGCACCGGCGGTAATGACCACAGCGGACATGGACGCATCAAATTCAAAAGGACCGCTGGTGAATTCTTCATAGGCCCGTTTGTCCTGGAAGAAAATAATTTCGGAAAACGCCTGCCCTCCCAACTGGGGGCCGACACTTACCTTGGACAGTGTCACATGTCCGGAGATGCTTCCCTGCCGGTACACCCGGCCTTTTCCATATGCACCGCCGACGATGGCAATGCCGCCTTTTCCTACGGTGGGAAATACCGCATAGCCATATGCGGTATCGAAAAACGGCTGAACAACCGGCGACTTTTTGAATATGGCAAGGGTCTGATCGGCATCCTGGGCAAACACTGAAAATTCACTGCCGGTCATAAAAAAGGCACAGATTATCAGCAACAGAATTTTGACACGTTTCATTTTTTTCCTCCCATGTTGAAAGCGTAACCATAATGTGCAACTACGTCAAACAGCCGTTCATCAGAGTTAAATTCGTTAAAATTCATTCAGGGCTGGAAACCGGGTGGCAACGGAAAAACGTTCAACAAATCCGGGTTCCGACGCCAGGTCGATAAAAGCCACCTGTCTGGCCAGGGTTCGGATTTCTTTTTCATAGGTTTTGTTCAGCAGTGCCCGAATCGCACCGGTGCCGGCCAGATTTTCTGCGGCAATCATATCGTTTTCACACACCATGGGCGGCAGCATGCCGATGTCTCTGGCATTTTCCCAGTCGAATTTCGCCCCGAACGCGCCGGTGAGAATGGTTCTGTCCACCCGGGTGATTTCAGCTTTTTCCAGCATCACCTGGATTCCCACGGACAGTGCCGCCTTGGCCAGCTGAACCTGGCGCACATCTTTGAGAATGAACCGGACATCCGTGCCCGGCAGGGTAAACGCGCGGCCAATGCCGTTGTCATCTCTGGTGACACCGGGTTTGTCCGGATCGAATTTCCCATCTTCCCGGATGGTCCCGGTTCTCC
>CALGAJ010000049.1 GCA_937951975.1 uncultured Desulfotignum sp. | reverse complement strand
ACAAACGGGCACCCGCCGCTGCAGCAAAGGCAGTGCCAGCAGCGGCTCAGGTTTGACCGGCTCATTTCCTCGACCCGGTCGACGAAATGATCGCTGGACTCCGGGGTCTGTATTATTGTATCCATTATTCCGCCCTTTTGAATTTCCTGGTTGTCGATCTTTTTTTGTGAGCTTATCAGGAGTATATGACATAGACCATGACGATGTCCTTGATATATGTCAATCCGGATCAAAAAACCCAGGGCCTCTTTCCGGATCACGGCATGACTTTAATTCGGCCGGGTCCCAATTTCGCAGCCTCTCTGCCCGTTGATCTGAACAATAATTTGACCTGGACATGGCTTTTAATTTAAGATACGGCAAACAATGAAAGGATGTTTCATGCACGCGAATCACCTATTTTTTTTGCAGCGGTAACGGGAATATGGATCTTTTCTGGGCCTATATCTCCGGACCCCAGGCCCATCCGGCAATCGTGCTGATACCTTATGCCATTCTGCCGGCAGTGGGATTTCCTGTTGCCCCTTTTCTGGTGCTTCTGGGCTTGAGATTCGGATCTGTGTGGGGCACTGCGATCATGCTGGCGGTGATGCCGTTTCACCTGGCTTTTTCCTTCTGGTTCACCCGGGCCGTTGCCGGCCGGTGGATACAGGCTCTGGCAGAAAAATTCAACGTATCCATTCCTCAGCTGCCGGAAAACCGGCGTCTGGGATTCGGATTTTTATTCATGGCCATTCCGGGACTCAGTTATACCTTGAAAAATGTTCTGCTGCCGTTGTCAGGCATCCGGTTTTTCCCTTACATGGGATGCGCGTGGCTGATTCAGGGGATCATGGGGATCCCCTTTGTGATCATGGGAAGGGCTGTGGTGCAATGGGACATGAACCTGCTGGCCGCGGCAGGGGGGATTCTTCTGGCCATTTTTCTGTTCCGGCGCAAGATTCTCGGCATCTACCGCCGCATCATGAAATCGTAACAGGGAAGCTAAACCGGTTCCAGCAGACAATACGCATGGGAGGTATCCAGATCCTTTGGCCGGTACCCGGGAACTGCTGCCGTGCAGGCAAGGGGACAGCCCTTTATCGATGCCGTGAGAAACAGTTCCAGGCCGGCGTGCGACCGGACAAATGTCACGCTGACAACGCCGCCGGGCACCAGGGTGGGACCGAAGGACAACGGGGTGTCCTGTTCCAGCCATTCCGGGAAAAGACCGGACCCCAGAATGAGTTTGCCGCCCTCTTCTCTGATGAACAGACTGCGCATCATCATGACCCATTCCGCCGCGGCCCAGCCATGCTGGCCGTCTCCCATGCACCCGCCGCCGGTTAAAGGATTGATGGCCTCCGGCCACTGGCCTGTAGGAGATGCCAGATCCGCCACCGCCTGGATCAGGTCTTTGTACCGGGGATCCCGGCTGCGTAAAAAGGTCTGGGCCATGGCCAGGGTCAGGTAGACATTGATGCCGGAATGGATCATGTCCTGGAAAAAAGCATTGCCGAAAGAACAATGGGTCATGAGATAGGACAGGGTGTTCATGATCCTGACATCATTGGGAGGAGTGATCTGCAGCGGATAATCAGCCACCAGGGATCCCACAGCGCCGGCATCCATCCGACGGTAAGGCGATGCCGGCATGGCCCGGTGCTTTTGATACCCGGGGGACTGGGCCAGGGAGGTGAAAATGCAGGTTTCAAAATCCTTGGCCTGGGACGTAAACAAATTCTGATCTGCAGCACTCCCCTGATTTTTTGCCAGTTCTGCCGCAGCCCGGAGTCCGGCAACCCCCCAGAAATCATCCCAGAAATAATAATCATTGGGCCCTAAATGTTCGGCGCTGAAACCGGCCGGAAGCAGCCCGTCATGGGGTTTGCCGTCATTTTTGCTCCGGCGTTTGTGCACAATCCACCGGGCCCCTTTCATAAGAGAGGTGAAAACCGATGCCGGAAAAGCCTGCCCCGTGCACTGGGCAAACCGGTGGGCGATCCACAGCACCTGGCCGTTTGAATCCCATTCTCCTTCCTGGGACTGAAAATACCCGCTCAGTTTCTGCCGACTGGCAAATCCCCGGATCAGGCGTTCACACCTTTGAGCCAATCCTAAGCCCAGCAGGGCATTCATCATCAGACAGGCATCCCGGAACCAGAACCGCCGGTAGGTATAGGGTCCCGGAACCACCTCGTCCGCGCTTAACAAAAGCAGGGTTCTGACCGCCGCATCATAGAGAAATTGAAATTTGGCATCCGGTATGGCCAGGGCCGCGGCTTGTGAAACCATCCGTGATGCCGGCGCTGCCGGCCGGCCGGTGCCGGAAAAGGCTTTGGCCGTGTCCTGATTCAGGGGCACCTGAATATCAATCCGGGTAGTATCTTTTGCGCCAATCGGGAAAAACGCGGCCGCCGTTGCCATGCCGATGGGGCATGCCGCCTGGTTTTCCGCCTGGGGCCGGTCCAGGTCCAGGGCCACATCCCCGTGATCATAGGTGGAAAACAGCACTTTTTCAGGAACCGTGCCGAATTTCACTTCGTGGGTATGGTTGATGACAAACCGGCGGTCATCATATCGGAGATGGTCGATGAAATGGATGCCTTCCGGATTATAGGGACGTATGGATACAATCAGCCACCCGGCCGCTGTCTGCATGCCGCCGCTGGCCGTCATCTGCATCATCGGACCGGCCGGGGTGTCCATTTTCACACAGGCGTTGCACACAAGAGACAGGCTGTTTTTCTCAATGGCCGTGGTGACGGCCAGTTCGTCCGACAGATCGAGCGTCTGCACCGCACGGGGTTCACGGGACGGCAGCAGCAGTTCTTTGTCTTTTGTCATGAGCCAGACATCAATGGACCACGCATCAAACAACGGGGTCACAAGCCCCCGGGGATCGATGACCGGGTAGACGGCAAGGTCTGGATGGCCGACTGCCGTCCAGTTTCTGTGGGTCACATTGATATGGGAAAAGGAAAATCCCCTGGGAATAAAAGACGCATCTTTAGGGCTGAACTGCTTGACCACCCAGAACGGCCAGACCCAGTCAAGATTGTACTGAATGGCCCGGGTGTTGACCAGGCCCCGGGCATGGAAGATGAGTCCGGCCCGGAGCAGTTCAATGGGTTCCTGGACTTCAGCGGGCTTGCCGAACTGACGCATCCGGGCCATGAGGGTGACGGGATCCAGAAATCCGTAAAATCCGGTGATCCGTCTGACCAGAAACCGCCATGGCAGCCATTTTTTAAATAATTCAGGTATCATCATCCCGCTTCAACAAGTTAAGGGACTGGGCTTTTTCAGCGATCAGTTCCCATTCGGTTTGAATGGCAACCAGAAATGATTCCCAGGGTTCTGTTTCATTGTCTCCATTTTCAGCCTTGTCATCCCTGAGGGAAACAGCAGCGGCATAGAGGTTCAGAAGCTTTTCGACACAGGCTTTTCTGCTGAATGTCAGGGCGGTCTGCGTTGCCTGCTGCTGCCAGGCGCTCAATTTTTCCGGATCAGACACGGCATCACAGACCGCCCGGGAAAACGCGCTTTGATCGGCATTTGCAGGAAGAAGCCTTCCGTTTTTCCGGTTTTCCACCACTTCCCGGACCCCCGGGCCATCCAGGGCGATCACCGGTGTTTTTGCCGCCATGGCTTCGGTGAGCACCATGCCCTGGGTTTCGGATTGTGAAGAAAAAACAAACAGATCCATGGCCTGGTAAGCATCGGCCAGAGGACTGCCCGTGAGATTTCCTGTGAGAACCAGCCGGCGGGAAAGCCCTTGGTCTGCGAATATATCCTGGATTTTCTGCCGGTCCGGTCCGTCTCCTGCCACACAAAACCAGGCATCTTCAAGGGACTGCATGGATCTGGCTATGCTTTCGGCCAGAAATACCAGATTTTTTTCAGGGGCAAGCCGGCCCACATGTCCGATGACAACGGCGTTTTCAGGGATGCGGTATGTTTTTTTAAAACCCTGCCCGTCCCCTGAGGCAAAAAATTGCGTATCCACGCCGGTGGGGATTTGCGTCACCGGTGTGGATACCCCGCGTTTTTTGATCAGATCGGCAATGCTTTGGCTGGGAGCCACCACCTGGTCGCATAGATTGGCATACATGGTGGACAGATTCATGGCAAACTGCTTGAAATTATCATTGTCCCCGGCCACATAATGGGTATATTCCTCATACCGGGTATGGTGGGTGAAAACCAAGGGCAGTCTGCGCCGCCGGGCAGCCCGGAAGGCGGCATCCCCGAGCAGATAAGGGTGATGGCTGTGAATGATATCCGGGGCAAATGCATCCAGTTTTTCATCAATGTAAAACGGTACCGGGATGCGCATGGAAAAGTCACTGCCGTTGAAATTCTGGATGGCAGGAACCCGCAGTATGGCGACATCGTCATTGTTGTCTGCATCGTCCCCGGCAAAGGTCGGCGCAACAATGAGCACGTGGTGCCCTTTTCTTTGCAGGTCCCTGGAAAAGGTGTGTACCGACCGGGCCACCCCGCCCACATGGGGCAGGTAAGTATTGGTGAACATGCAGATATTCATGATCTTCTCACATGTCGATAAAATCCGGCGCCACCGCCAGGATCATGGCATGGCCCCCCTGGACGTTGCAGACATTGTCAAACCCTTTCTGGTTGAGCAGGACCTGGCACTCGTAAGATCGGGCTCCGGTGCCGCAGACCAGGCACAGCGGCCTGCCGGACGGCACCTCATCCAGCCGGTCCCGAAGCTCGCCCTGGGGAATGTTCATCCACTTTTCCCGGTATTTTTCAATAAACGGGGCCGCCTCCTTGGGATCCCTGACATCCATGACCTGGATTTCGTCATTCGCAAATGCCCGCACAAAATCCACAGGATCCATGGGGACATTGCGCCCTTCCAGGATATTGTCCAGCACATTGCCGGCATTGTTGATGATATCCATGGCCGAGGCAAAGGGCGGGGCATACCCGGTTTCAAGGGAACAGACCTCGTCCACGTCGATGCCGGCGGAAAGCAGGGGCGCCACCGCATCCACCCGGGCCTTGACCGCGTCCCCCTGGCCCCCCACCGACTCAATGCCCAGGATTCGCCGGGTTTTCCGGTCGGCAATGAGATGAATATACATGATCCGGGACGAGGGGTAAAAATGAGCCCGGTCCGACTGGGCCACCACGGCATGGACCGGATCGTATCCGATGGCCCGGGCCTGGGCAAAGGTCAGCCCGGCCTTAGCCGCAGCCATGTCAAACGCCTTGATGCAGAAAGTGCCCACCGTGCCCTTGAATTTGGAAGCCCGGCCATGAATGTTGTTGGCGATGATCCGGCCCTGGCGGTTGGCCAGAGACCCCAGCGGCATGGTCATGTTTTCGCCATTGACCAGGTTTCGAAGTTCCACGCAGTCCCCGCCGGCATAGATATGGGGATCGGTGGTGCGCAGTCCCCGGTCCACCAGAAGCGCCCCGGAACCGCCCACGGCCAGCCCGGCATCTTTAGCAAACTGCGTGTTGGGCCGGACCCCGGCGGACATGACCACCAGGTCGCACGGCAGGGTGTTTCCCCCGACCTCCACGGATGTCACTCCGGATGCCTTATCGCCGTTGATTTTATCCACTTTTTGAGACAGCAGAACCGTGACCCCGTTCTGTTTCAATTCCATTTCCACCACTTTGGACATGTTCTTTCCCAAAGCTGCCGGCAGAATCTGGTCCGCCATTTCAACGATGGTGGTGTCCACGCCCCACAGATCGGTCAATGCCTCGGCCATCTCGATTCCGATGGCCCCGGCCCCGATCACCACGGCACGGCCCACTTTTCCCTTGGAGATGGTTTCCTTGATATCCTTAGCCGAGTGCAGGTTGGACACGGTGAAGACCCGGGGCAGATCCGCACCCGGAATCGGGGGCCTCACCGGTGTGGCCCCGGTGGCGATGACCAGTTTGTCATAAGGCAATGCTTCTTCTTTTTCCGTGTCCAGGTGACGGATATGCAGTGTTTTTTTGTGTCGGTCAATGGACACGGCCTCCACCCGGGGCAAAATATTCACCCCTTTGCTGGACCTGAAAAATGCCGGATCCCGCAGCACATGGGAAGACGTGGAACAAAGCCCTTCCAGGTCATTGATGTCCCCGCCCACATAATAGGGAATCCCGCATCCCCCGTAGGATATCAGATTGTCCCTGTCAATCACGGTAATGTCCGCTTCCGGATCCAGCCGTCTGAGCCGGCACGCCACTTTGGGGCCTAAAGCCACCGCACCGACAATGATCACGCGTTTACTCACAGTATTTCTCCTTTATTTTCACAGGCCGTCGGGTGTGGATCCGGCGGCTGGAATTTTATTCAAACGCCTGCCCTGTCTGAAGCAGACCAATTCACCCAAACCATGAAGTATAGGGATGACCCGCCAAAATGCAAGCAGGATTTTCTTTCTTCCCTCTCCGGATGCCCACCTGTAGAAGTTGACATCAAGCAAAGAATATCGCATCCTGAAACAATGAAAACAGATTCTGCATCCGTCAGCGTGATGACCATGAACCTGCGGTTCGGCCTGGCAAAAGATGACAAAAACCGCTGGGAACGACGCAGCAATGTGGTCAAAAATTTTCTGAAACACATGAACACCGATTTTATCGGATTCCAGGAGGTGAACCATTTTCAGGCGGAATTTCTGCAAAACACCTTAAAGCAATACCGCTGCATCGGCTGGTACAACCGGAACCATCCCTGGTGGCAGTCCAACATCCTCTTTTTCCACAAAGACTGGACCTGCCTGGGGCACCGCCATCATTTCATTTCCCGGTATCCCGACATCCCGTCCAAAATGCCCGGATCCCGGTGGCCCCGGCAGTGTGTGGCGGGATGGTTTGAGAAACAGGGCCGGTATCTGCTGGCGGCCAACACCCATTTTGATTTCAACCCAAAGGTTCAGGCTAAAAGCGCCGGCATGGTGGCCGGTTTTCTGAAACGGTTTCCGCCGGGACTGCCTGCAGTCATCACCGGTGATTTCAACGCCGGTCATGGCTCATCCGCTTTCAGAACCTTTCAGGCCCACGGATTCAAGGAGGTGTTTGAAGCAGATCCCCCGGGCACGTTTCACGGCTTCACCGGCAAAACCGACGGCCGGCACATCGACTGGATCCTTTACAGAGGCGGGATCCAGCCGGTCTCCCGCCGGGTCCTGACCTTCCATAAAAACAATCAATTTCCCTCGGACCATTTTCCCGTGACCGCTGATTTTCACATAGAACCAGAAAAGGGCCGGGCAGTCTCTCAGGCGGCAGATTCCTGTTCAATGTCCCATCCGGGAAAC